>CAXMLT010000593.1:0-5047 GCA_964194245.1 uncultured Hyphomicrobium sp. | reverse complement strand
CGTGAAAACCGAGAACTTGATCGCTGCGTTGGTTGCAGACGGCCTGTCGATCGAGACGCCGATTGCCCGCAAGGTGGCGCTGGCCCTGGCGTGCGGCTTTGCGCTGTCCGCGGCCCTCTTCTTCTGGCAGCTCGGCTGGCGGCCCGATATCGGAGAGGCCCGTGGGATGCTGCCTTTTCTCTTCAAGTTCGTGGTAACGGGGGCCCTTCTCGTTCCCGCCACTATTCTCGTAACTCGTCTCGCGAGACCTGACGCCGCTCCGGGGTTGTGGGGATGGGCCTTGTTGATCGCACCCCTATTGCTGGTCGCCGGCTCGAGCGCCGACCTTATAGCCTCAACGAGTATTGTGTGGACGACAAAGCTCATCGGCGCGCACGCGGCCGCCTGCGTGACGTTAATTGTGCTGCTCTCGACTTTGCCGTTGGCCGCGCTTCTGTTTGCGCTGTCGGAGGGAGCGCCCGCGGAGCCGCGCATTACGGGCGCGGTTGCCGGAATCGCAGCTGGTGCGCTCGCGGCAACGCTTTACGCGATGCATTGCACGGACGACAGCCCGCTCTTCGTCGCGACCTGGTACACGATTGGGATTGGCATAATGGCACTTGCGGGAAGTGTACTGGGTGAGCGCCTGCTGCGGTGGTGAGACGAGCTGAAAAGCTCGTGACTCAATCGTGGTACGGTCTGTTTCGAGCGGCAGCGGCCAGTAGACGACGGCTATTAGGGCGACGGCGCCTCCCTTCGCGCTGCGGCCAGCAAAACTGCGAACGGCACCAGGGTGCGCGTCGAAAGCTTGAGCAACGGTCGCTCGACGATGCAGATCAACGATCGCGGGCTGTTAATTAGGCGAGGAACTCGCGCGCGTCATGCGCAACAAATTCTAGCCGACGTAACACGGGGGCCAAACGCTGCGAACATTCTGCGCAGGCCATGAGGTCTGCACGTGGAGGCGAGCTGCTGTAATCGGCGGCTCGCGCTTCGGTTTTTTTTCAACAGTCAAGGAGAGAAAGCCCATGAAGATCGATGTGAGGTCGGGCGCGGCTATTGCCGCCGCTGCAGCAACGCTCCTCATCGCCGGTGCTGCCCTCAGTGCGCCCACTCAAATTGCTCAAGAAGGGATAGGCCACTGCAACGGCGCCAACTCTTGCAAGGGCAAAGGCGCGTGCAAGACCGCAAGCAATGCCTGCAAGGGGCAGAATGCTTGCAAGGGCAAGGGCTTCCTCGAGATGACGAAGGCCGAGTGCGATAAGATTCAGGGTGCTCTCTTCAGTCTCGACGAGGCGGTCAAGCCGAAGACCTAATCGCTGTTACGCGTCCCTCCAACTCGACACCCGGCGGTTGCTCCGCCGGGTGTCGAAAGCCAATTCTGTTTCGGCTGGTCTTTGTACCGGATCTTCCTTGCCTCCGATGCCTCTACTTACGTCATCGGCCGGTGGACGGCGGATATTCCGTCAAGTGACGCTCTACGTCTTCTTGCGGAACAAGTTGCACGCCGGGGGCTGCTTTGGGTCACTTGCAGACATGACCCATGCCCAATCACGTCGGTTCTTGGCTTAGAAGCAGACATCCAAAAACGTAACCTGCTGACCGGGCTTGGCGCGCAGGAACGAATCATGGCCAGTGCCTTGGGTCAATTTACGGACCGAGCGCGCTATGGCCTGTAAGGATTATCTCGCCGCTCTCAATTCAGAGCAACGCCGCGCCGTAGAGCACGGCGTGACCGCCGTTGGCCCCAACATCGCGCGTCCGCTTCTCATCATCGCTGGCGCCGGATCGGGGAAGACCAATACGCTCGCCCACCGTGTCGCCCACTTGATCGTAAATGGTGTCGATCCCAGCCGTATCTTGTTGCTGACTTTCTCGCGCCGCGCAGCCGCTGAAATGGAGCGCAGAGCCGAGCACATAATTGGCCTGCGGAACTAGCACCGCATGTCCGCTTCGCTTCGCTCAGCGGACGAATGCCGAGGCAGTCTCAACGTCTGCTTCGGGCCACTAGCGGACATCCTGAGCTGGCTCACTGCTTGCGGCCGGACCCCCGGCAGCCAGAACTTGGTCCATTGCCGCATCAAGGGTCCACGTCACGCCGTCGGGCGGAAACGCCAATTCGGCAGTGCCGTTGAGTTTCTGCGCCGTCACCCGCTCGATAAGGGTTCGGCCGAAACCGGCATGCTCGGGCGCGCGGACGGGAGGTCCGCCGTGCTCCCGCCAAATCATTTGGAAACGCGGCCCACCATCGGACGCTTTGATCATCCACTCGACAACAACCTTGCCTGAAGCCCGAGAGAGGGCCCCATATTTCGAAGCGTTGGTCCCCAATTCATGGAGGGCTAGGCCAATGCTTTGCGCAGCATCGGGATTAACGAAGATAGGCGGCCCGCGCACTTCTACGCGCGGGCTATCTCTTCCAACGAACGCATGCAGCTGTTGGTTGACGAGATCGGTAAGCTGCGCGCCGGTCCAATCCTCGTTGACAAGCAGATCATGCGACTTGGCGAGGCCTTCGACCCTGCCGGAGAATTGCTCAAGGAAGCGGTCGATGGAGGGACTGGTACGGGCGGTCTGTTTTGCCATCGCCATCACGACCGCAAGCAAGTTCTTGGATCGATGCGACAGCTCCCGCATGACGACGCGAAGGTTCTTCTCCCCCTGACGGCGGGCGCTGATGTCATGGGCAATCTTTGACGCGCCAACAATCCGCCCTTGCGCATTCCTGATGGGCGAGACGGTGAGCATAATTTCCACGAGGCTACCGTCCTTGCGACGCCGAACTGTTTCGTAGTGGTCAATGCGCTCGCCGTTCTTGATCCGCTGCAAAATAGACGGCTCCTCGTTCTCGCGATCCGGCGGCATCAGGAGCGTAATGGACTTGCCGATCATTTCATCGGCCGCGTAGCCGAATAAGCGCTCCGCACCCTTGTTCCAGCTCAGGATGATGCCATTCAAATCCTTGCTGACGATGGCATCTGTGGACGATTGGACGATGGCGGCGAGTTGATCCCCAGATTGCTGAGCCCGACGTACGGCCGTGATATCGAAGAAGGTTAGGACCACACCATCCAGCCGATTGTCCACGGTGCGATAGGGCCGAATCCGCATTCGGCGTCGGGCGCCAAGTTGTCGTAATGGAGTTTGGACGCGATGTCCGTGATTGGGCGGCCGAGGTCGGTTGGGCGGAGGTGAAAGATGGTCGACATCGCTGGCGTGAAATTGCGAATGCGCAGTTCGCGGTCGAGAAAGAGCGTGGCGACTTGCGTGCTATCGAGCAGGTTCTGCAAATCATCATTCGTCTTGTGCAGAAGATTGTTCTTGTTCTCCAATTCCGCATTGACCGTTTGCAGTTCTTCGTTGATCGACTGCATCTCCTCCTTGGCGGTTTCCAGCTCCTCATTGGCGGATTGCAGCTCTTCGTTGACGGACTGCATCTCTTCCGTGGCCGATTTCGATTCCTCCATGTAGGTTTCGAGCTCGCTGACGACGGCCTTGACCTGAGCTTTGGCGGCGCGCAGTTCTTGCTCGTGTCGAGCATGATCCGGCCCATACGTCTCCTCAATGGGGCGCGCATCGTCGTGCCCTACCTCACGAATTGCCACAATCATCAAACCGTCTTCCATCGGCTCGACGATAAGCGAGAGGTCGCGGTCGGGAAGCTCGGACCCGGCCACCGGAATTTGCTGAACGATGCCGATTTTCTCTGTTTCAACCGCAAGAACCGCGGCTCGCACGTCGGGACGTAAGGACCTGCGCAGTAGATAGAAAAGATTCAAGGTGGCGGCGCCGGCAGAAGGCTCAAGATACCGACCGGTGTCGGCGCCCGAGAAGCGCACGATGTTGTGCTCGCGATCGATCACGAAATAAACCGGCGAGTATTGCTCGATGACCGCGCGTGCATTCCTATCTATGTGATCGGGGGAGACCACTGCCCGTGATGGTGCCGAAAAAGGCGGCCGTGAAAGCGGCGGGAGAAGTTTGCGCGAGCCGGCGTTGCCGTTATCGCGACGCTGTAAAATCCGATGCTTCTTGTCGAGCACCGCGAACAGATCGGTCTCGCGGCTAACACCTTCAGAGGATCCGAGAAACAGTATTCCACTCGGCTTTAGCGCGTAGTGAAATGTTTGGATGATGCGGTGTTGCAGCTCGCTATTGAGGTAGATCAACACATTGCGGCAGGAGATGAGGTCGAGCTTCGAGAAGGGCGGGTCCCGTGTAATGTTGTGCACTGAAAATATGCACATTTCCCGGATCGCTTTGATGGGACAATGCATATCATCTTTCGCTGCGAACCACATCCGCAGGAGGTTAGCGGGAACCTCATCGGCGGCCTTGCGGTAACGGGCGGCGCGCGCGACCGCAATGGCATTGGCGTCGAGATCAGTTCCGAAAATTTGCACCCTCACATCAGTCTTTGCAGCGGCCATTGCCTCCTTCAAGAGGATTGCCAGCGAGTAGACTTCCTCCCCGGTTGCACAGCCCGGCACCCAGATGCGGATGGGATCATCGGGGCTTCTGTCCGCGAGAAGTTTGGGAAAGATCATCGTTCGCAAGGTGTGGAAAGCGTCCGGATCGCGAAAAAACTGCGTGACCCCGATGAGCAGCTCGCGGAACAGAAGATCGACCTCATGCGGCTCCGTCCCGAGACGCGCAATGTAGGCCGGGACGGTATCAAGCTGCAGTGCATGCATACGCCGCTCGATGCGGCGGATCAGCGTATTTTCCTTGTAGCCGGCGAAGTCATGCCCGACAGCGGTGTGCAACAAGGCGGCAATCTGTTTCAAATATTCCCGCCATTCCTTCGGGTTCGCCTTGCTCGTCCGCCACGCGCGCACCTCGCTGAGCTGCTTTTGATGCTCAATGAGTTTTTCCGGCATGGCCTCGACGGGGACTACGTGATCGACAAGGCCGGTTGCCGCAGCGCTGTTCGGCATGCCTTGCATTGCGGTTTCGTCAAACTCGGCCTGCGCCAGTGTGAGCCCGCCGTCGGCTTTAACAGCCCTCAGGCCCGCAGTGCCGTCGCTTCCCACTCCCGCTAGGACAATAGCTGTCTCTTATACACATC
>CAXMLT010000592.1:0-3291 GCA_964194245.1 uncultured Hyphomicrobium sp. | reverse complement strand
AAGGTGGGGTCGGCGCAGCGCTTACCTTATTTCAGCTATCCGGTCGGGTTCTTCTGCCATTTGGAACGACCTCTTGTCTGCCAATCTTTGAGGGATGGCCACTCTACGGCGGTTTGCTGCCTGCGGCCCATCGTCTACGCCGGGGACAGCCCCCTGCTCTGCGCTTTGCGGCGTCCACCAGGCTGCAAGGACGCCAACGACGTGTTGCGCGACCACGGTCCGGCGAAGCTGTCGGAGCTGATCCTCAACGCGCAACCCATGTGGACCGATGAAGTGGCTCGCATGGGCGACGTGCCGGATACGGGACCAGAGGAGCGCTACAGGCTCGGCATCCCCGAGCTGGATCATCAAATCGATCGGCCGGGTCGGATTCAGCATTCCTGGATGTCACGGAATACCTTGGGAGAGGAATCAATGGTTACGGTGACATTCCAGAAGAGGGGAGAAAGCACGCTGATGTCTCTGCTGCATTCCGGCCTTCCGAATGACGACATGGCAAAAGCGCACGAGAAGGGTTGGAATTCTATTCTCGATAAGTTCAGCAGTATTTTCGTCAGTGGATCACACCGCCGAAAGTAACGCCCGAACCTTGGAAATCATGTAGCCGTTTTCGTGCAGCCCAGACTGCTGCATGGCCCGAGCTGAGTCAGATGATGGGGACAGATAAAATGACTATGGCAAACACGCTGGGCAGTGCCCTCGCAGCCGTGCTGGTCGCTGCCAGCCCAGGTCTGGAAGCCAGAGCTGCTGGAATCGGCGCAGTGAAGAACATCGTGCTCGTGCATGGCGCCGACAACGATGGTTCGGCATGGCGCGGTGTTTATGACATCTTGATAAAAGACGGATACCACGTGAGCGTCGTCCAACAGCCTCTTACGGGCCTTTCCGACGATGTCGCTGCCACGCAGCGCGTCATCGACCAGCAAGACGGACCGGTCATACTCGTCGGTCACAGCTACGGCGGCACCATCATCACGGTCGCCGGCGTCGATCCGAAAGTGCGAGCGCTGGTCTATGTCGCGGCATTGCAGCCCGATGTGGGCGAAACGACAAACAAGCTCGCCGCGTCGATGCCGGGGGACGTGCCGGCCAGCGACATAAAGCTAACCAAAGACGGTTTCCTCTTCGTCGACCCTAGCAAATATGCGGCCGACGTTGGGACCGATCTGTCCCCGGCGCAAGCAGAATTCATGGCGAATTCGCAGATGCCGGTGGCGGCAGCCGCGTTCGACGCCCCAGTAACGGTCGCCGCATGGCACGACAAGCCCAGCTACGGAATCGTCGCCATAGAAGATCGCGCGCTCAATCCCAAGCTTGCGCGCTGGATGTACAAGCGCTCGGGAGCAAAGACGACTGAGATCAAAGCCAACCACTTAGTTTACATCTCACAGCCCGATGCTGTCGCCAGGGTCATTGAGACGGCGGCCCGCTCGTCCAATGAGGATGCAGCGAATCCTCAATGAAGGGCTTTCGCATTGCACAGCCTTCCAACGCCGCCGTGATCAGCGAGTCCATCGGAATCCCGTCGCGCTTGTAACTCCTAGGGGGGCAAGCTCGGCCCTGGCTTAGTCCACAACGGCACAAATAACGGAGCATGACGATGACGACACCCAAGACTGGAACGCGCGAGCAGTGGCTTGCGGCACGGCTCAAGCTGCTAGATGCAGAAAAGGCGCTGACCCGGCAGAGCGATGAGCTCGCGAAGCAGCGCCAGGAACTCCCTTGGGTCCGCGTGAAGGACTACCGGTTCGACACCGACGAAGGGGAGGCTTCGCTCGCGGATCTCTTCCGGGGACGCTCGCAGCTCCTCATTTATCACTTCATGTTCGGGCCGGACTATAAGGCGGGCTGCCCTTCCTGCTCGGCGATCGCCGACGGCTTCAACGGCTTCGCCGTGCACCTCGCCAACCACGACGTGATGCTCTGGGCGGCATCGCGGGCGCCGTTTGCCAAGCTGCAGGCGTTCAAACAACGGATGGGCTGGATCTTCCCCTGGGCATCCTCGCAGAGCGGTGACTTCAATTACGATTTCAACGTCTCGTTCACCGAGGAGCAGCAGCGCAAGGGCGGCAGAGAATACAATTACCGTCGTGGCCACGCGATGACCGAGACGACAATTTCGCCGGGCGCCATCAAGCACGCGGCGATGTCCGGGATTGAGCCGATGGCCTATTTGCGCGAGCACCCAGGCCTCAGCGCTTTCGTTCTCGAAGACGGCGTCGTCTACCACACCTATTCGACCTACGCCCGCGGACTCGACGGACTTTGGGGAATGTACCAGTGGCTCGACCGCGCCCCGAGGGGGCGCAACGAGCAGGGCGCGTGGTGGCGTCATCGCGATAGATACGAGCAGGTGGCGTCATGATCGTTGCCGGAACTGAAACCTGGCGCCGCAGCTATTCGGCGGCTGGCAGCCGCTGACTGCGGTCGGCCGGGCGCGGCCGCTTTGCGAAGAGTTCAACGGAACCTTGCCGAATATGAAACTCTACCTTTTCCCACCCTCGGGGCGTGTGCTCGGCGTCATCGCACTCAAGAACCACCTTGCCCTCGATTGCGAGTTCGAGCCGATCAATCTCGGTCGTGGTGACCAGCTTGCTCCCGAGTATCTCGCCCTCAATCCCAACGGGAAGATGCCGACCCTCAAGGATGGCGAATTCGTGCTCTGGGAGTCGAACGCCATCCTGCTCTACATGGCGGCGAAGCGCCCCGAGAGCGGGCTCTGGCCTTCAGATCTGCGCGACCAGGCCGATGTGCTGCGTTGGCTCGCTTGGGAGAGTGCGCATTGGGACGCCGAATCCGTTGGCATGGTCGCATTCGAGAAGGGGTCGAAGGCGGTGCTCGGCCTTGGCGCACCGGATCCGGCCTTCATTGCCAGAGGCGAACAGAACTTCGTCCGCTTCGCGGCGGTGCTCGACGATCAGCTGAAAGGCAGGACTTGGCTGGTCGGCGAACGGCTCACCATCGCCGATTTCTCCATCGGGGGGCTTGTGCCGACCGCGCAGCGCATGGGGCTGCCTCTGGTACGCTTCTGCGAAATCGGTCGTTGGTACGAAGGCTTGGCGGCGCTGCCCGCATGGCGGGATGCAGTCGCGGCCAGGGACGCGGCCATGGCTGCCTGGCTCGCGAAAGGAAGTGGGTAACGCCCAATTGCTTCTGCACCGGTAATCACCAGGCGTGACCGGTAATCACAGCAAGAGAACACCAATGGCGATCTGAGTCAGCAGAGCGGAAGCCGGGCGATGACACCGCAATCGGCGAAGTCCGCTAAGGGTCAAACGCGGAAGATCCTAC
>CAXMLT010000591.1:0-2931 GCA_964194245.1 uncultured Hyphomicrobium sp. | reverse complement strand
ACGTTGCGGCAGATGATCGGCTCGCGGAAAATGACGCCACCTAGGATGTTGCGGATTGTGCCGTTGGGGCTCTTCCACATCTCCTTAAGGTTGAATTCTTTGACGCGCGCCTCGTCCGGCGTGATGGTCGCGCACTTGACGCCGACGCCGTGCTGCTTGATGGCGTTGGCCGCGTCGATCGTCACCTGGTCGCCGGTCTTGTCGCGGTTCTCAATCGACAGGTCGAAGTAGGCCAGCGGCAGGTCGAGATAGGGATGGATCAGCTTGTCCTTGATCAGCTTCCATATAATGCGAGTCATCTCGTCGCCGTCGAGCTCGACGACGGTGCCGGTCACCTTGATCTTCTGCATTGAGGGGCCTCAGGTCAGGGGCGGGAACGTGCTCTTGCAGCACAATATCCGCCACGCTGCAGCGCAACAAGAGTGAAGCGATGACCGCCGCGCCGGCTATTGAGATTGCCATCGACGCGCAGGATCGCCGCGTTCCCCGGTTAGGCGGAAGCGAGGTCGCCATCGCCGAGGTCGTCTATGCGTGCCACGAGCTGACGATCGATCAGGGCCTCGCACGGGTGGCCTCGGGGCTCGACCGCACGACGCTCGAGCCCATCCTCACCTACTGCGCCGAAGAGCGCTGCATCGCGGACGCCGCGAGCTGCCCCGGCTGCCGGCGCCGCTCGGAGGTCGAGGGGTTGGCGAGCTTCGATCAGTTCGTCGCCCGCCATCGCGAGATCGTCGTCGGCGACGGGGCCGTCCGTCTCACCGGCAGGGGCGAGGGCACGCTTCACGTCGAAAGCCTCGAGGCGCTCGCCAAGACCTGGTCGGGGGAGAAATACTGGTACTGGGCGCGCCGGGTCCTGCGCAAGCTGCGCCACGGCATCCGTCGCGCCCATCTACAAGGTGCGGCCTTCGCGGGCGAGGGCGAGACCCCGGCCATCCTGCTCATGGAGCCCCAGCTCGCCGACAATATCGGCATGGTGGCGCGGGCCATGGCCAATTTCGGGCTCGACGCCCTGCGTCTCATCGCTCCGCGCGATGGCTGGCCCAACGAGAAGGCACGGATAGCGGCGTCCGGCGCCAACTTCGTGATCGACGACGCCGTCGCGTTCCCGACGCTCTCGGAGGCCATCGGCGATCTTAATTGGGTTGCAGCCACGACTGCGCGCCAGCGCGACCTGCGCAAGCCCGTTATGACGCCGGTCGAAGCGGTCGCCGAGATGCGGATGCGGATTGCGCGCGGGGAGCGCTGCGGGGTGCTGTTCGGGCGGGAACGCAACGGGCTCGAGACGGGCGAGGTCGCCAACGCGGACGCGCTCGTCATGATCCCGGTCAATTCTCGTTTCGCTTCGCTCAACCTGGCGCAGGCCGTCCTCATCCTAGGTTACGAGTGGATGAAGGTCAGCGAGGGGCAGAGCTTGGGCCGCGTCACGACCTACGAGACGCCGCTGACGCCCGGGCTCAACCTCGGGGAGTCGCGGCCGGCGACGAAGGAGGAGCTCATCGGATTCTTCGGCCAGCTCGAAGGTGAGCTCGAGCGATTGGGGTTCTTCAACCCGCCGCACAGGCGGGCTACAGTTGTGGACAATGTGCGCACGATGTTCTCGCGCATGGGGGCGATGGAGCAGGAGGTGCGCACACTGCGTGGTATTGTTGCCACGCTTGCAAAAGGCAAGGGTCGGGGCCGCAAGCAGCCGGAATAGGCCGCCATCTTATGGCCAGATTTTCGGCTGAGCGATGCCCCTCCTTAAGGGGGCTATTTTGCTGCATGGTCGTCACGGACGATCGTGCGCGTGAAGCAACAGCAACAATATAGCGCAAGCGCAATTCAGGAGACGCGGATCATGAGAAGGGCGGGGAGGAGTTTGGCGTGCGCAGCCTTTTTGGCTGCGGGTGTTGCGGCGACGCCCGCCAGCGCTCAGGATTTGAGCGAGAAGGCCACGCGAGCGTTCATGGAATACGCCTGGTCGCTGACGCCGGAGGCCTTCACCATGCCGAACGGCGAGACGATCCAGATCGATAAGAAAAAGAAAGACGAGGTGATGATCCCGCTCGACGTGGCGCGTGAGGTTATTCGCGCCGGCCGTCTGACAGCACACGCGCAGGTATGCGAGCTCACCCAGGAGATGACCGACAACCACAATTCCCTCATGCGCCGCGAGACGCTCGCGAAGAAGTGGACGCCGCAACAGCTCGTCTACATCAATCAGCTGCATCTGACCGTGGTCATGATGCTGACAGGACGCGTCAAGCTGGTCGAGAAGGGCGACGACAAGCCCGGCGCACCTCCGGGCGATAAGCCCAGCGGCGACAAAGAAGTCGTGATCGAGGAGGGCACCAAGCAGGCGCAGACCTGCACCGCCGAGCAGAAGCAGAAGGTCAAGGACCTGATCACGGCCTACGTGAAGACCGGTCCTGCGCCTCCTACGCCGACTGCGGCCGCAGCGCCTGCCCCCGCCCCAACTGAGCAGCCGGTCGCGAGCCCGGCACCCGCCGCCCCGCCCACCGCGGCCCAGAAGTAGGGCCAGAAGCAGGGGGCTGGCAGGGCCTAAGTTGACGCCGGGTCCCGGCATCGGTATTTAGCGCTTCGCAACGCGGGCCATGCTAGTGGCCCGCGTTTCTATCGCGCACCCGCGGCGGCGCCATCAGATGGCGTCGCCTGTCGGTTTTTCGGGACACCCCTTCGGGGTCACCCGGAAGACAGAGGAGGGGGCGCTCCACGCAGCAATTAGAACCGTTGGAGTGCTGTTAATGACCAAGCGCATCCGCGCCAAGCACAAGATCGACCGCCGTCTCGGCGAGAATATCTGGGGCCGGCCGAAGAGCCCCCTCAATCGCCGCGAGTCCCGCCCGGGGCAGCACGGCGAGCGCCGCATGCAGAAGCTGTCCGACTACGGCCAGCAGCTCAAAGCCAAGCAGAAGCTCAAGGGCTACTACG
>CAXMLT010000590.1:0-4379 GCA_964194245.1 uncultured Hyphomicrobium sp. | reverse complement strand
GCATAGATCGGCTTGTTGAGGTCGAGATGCTTGCGGATGCCGCGCGGCGACAGATCCATCACCTCGCCCAGCGTCGTCTCGAGCTTGCTCTCGTCGACCTTGCCGGTGCCGTGCGTGTCGACGTAGATCGACAGCGGCTTGGCGACTCCGATGGCGTAGGAAACCTGAATGGTGCAGCGGTCGGCGAGGCCGGCGGCGACCACGTTCTTGGCTAGGTAACGCGCGGCGTAAGCGGCCGACCGGTCGACCTTGGTCGGGTCCTTGCCGGAGAAGGCGCCGCCGCCGTGGGGCGCGGCTCCGCCGTAGGTGTCGACGATGATCTTACGTCCGGTGAGGCCGCAGTCGCCATCAGGTCCGCCGATGAAGAACTTACCCGTCGGGTTGACGTGCCAGATGGTGTCCTTGCCGATCCAGCCGCTGGGCAGCGCCTTGCGCACGTAGGGCTCGATGATGTCGCGGATCTTCCCTGAGGAAAGATCCTCATCGACATGCTGGTGCGAGACGACGATCTGGGTGACGCCGATCGGCTTGCCGTTCTCGTAGCGCACGGTCACCTGGCTTTTCGAGTCCGGGCCGAGCAGCGCCGCGCCACCCTCCTTCTTGTGCCGCGCGATGGCGAGATCGTGGAGGATGTTATGCGCGTAATAGATCGGCGCCGGCATCAGCTCCGGCGTATCCGTGCAGGCGTAACCGAACATGATGCCCTGGTCGCCAGCACCCTCTTCCTTGTTGGTGCCGGGCTGCAGCGCGTCGACGCCCTGCGCGATGTCGGCCGACTGCGGATGCAGCAGGACCTCGATCTCGCACGTGTCCCAGTGGAAGCCCGCCTGCTCGTAGCCGATGTCGCGGATGGCCATGCGCGCGACGTGGGAGATCCAGTCCTTGGTGACGGTCTCGGGGCCGCGCGTCTCACCCGCGATCACGACGCGGTTCGTGGTGGCAAGCGTCTCGCAGGCGGCGCGGATCGCCCAGGGGTCGATGCCGGCCTTGGGCCCCTCGCGATAAAAAAGGTCGACGATCTCATCGGAGATGCGATCGCACACCTTGTCGGGATGCCCCTCGGAGACCGACTCGCTGGTGAAGAGAAAGGATTTGCGTGCCACCCGGGCCCCCGTACCTTTTTTGCGATTGCGTAAAAGCGCGGGGTTTGTCTCAAGCTTTGGGAACGGGGTCAAGGCCGTCCGCCGCGCACCCAAGCGCCACCGCGAATTTCAGCCCCGCGATGGAATAACGACAGTCTTACGAGGAATAAGGGCGCGCCGGCCGTCACTCGGCCGTGGACTCTCCCGCAAACGAGCGGACGAGCTCTACGATGGAGCGGCGCACGCGCGGATCGGTGATGCGGGCAAAAGCCTTGTTAAGCTCAAGACCCTCGCGGCTGGCGAGAAACTCCACGGCATAGCTCTCGGGCTGCTCCGCGAACCCTCTGGCACCGCCCCCGCTCACGGGAAGCTCTTCGTAGAAGAACTGCACCGGCACAGCGAGCACCTTGGAGAGATCGAACAGCCGGCTCGCGCCGATGCGGTTAATGCCCTTCTCGTATTTCTGGATTTGCTGGAACGTCAGTCCGAGATGCTCGCCAAGCTTCTCCTGGCTCATTCCAAGCAGCATGCGCCTCAAGCGTACGCGGCTGCCAACATGTACATCGACGGGGTTGGCGCGCCGTGAGCTGCGATCGTCGGAATCGGTTTCGTCGTCCGGCGCATTTTCTCTCGACATTGACCTATTTACCTTATCGACACCCAGCAAACACCATCGTCAGCTTGCAACGCTTCCGATAAACGCTGGCTGAGGCGGAGAGGGTTGCACTTCAGGCGTACACCCTCATTTCCCGTTTATGACGGCAAGTCCCCAGCGAGGCAACATGCGAAATGTGCCCTAGATGACTGGCCTGCGGATAAGGACAATTGCCGTCCCCGCAAAGAACAATGCAAGAGCGACGAAAGTCCAATCCCGCAACCTGACGTAGGCCGTCAAGATTAATGCTGCGGGGAGACTGCCATCTACGGTCCCGCGCTCGTTCAGTCCCAGCATTGCAAGCACCCGACCGTGCGCATCGACCATCGCCGATACGCCGTTGTTGGCGGCGCGCACGAGCGGCAAGCCCTCTTCTATCGCGCGCACGCGCGCCTGGTGGAAATGCTGCCAAGGGCCGGCGGTAGCGCCGAACCAGCCGTCATTCGTGACGTTGAGCAGGAGCCCCGGGCGCTCGGACCCTTCAACCACCGAGGCGGGGAAGATCGCCTCATAGCAAATGAGCGCCGAGACCGGCGGCAGCCCCGGTATGCTTAACAGCGGGCGCGGCGACGATCCCACCGAAAATCCGCCGCGCCAGTGCGCGAGCTGCTCCAGCCCGATGGTCTCGAGCGTGGCCTGGAAGGGCAGGTACTCGCCGAAGGGAACGAGATGGATCTTGTCGTAGACCGTCTCGAGCTGCCCGTTGTCCTTGAACACCATGAGGCTGTTGTAGCCCTCGGGCGCGGCACTGAACCGCAGCTCCGGGTTCTTGAGCCGCAGCGCCCCGGAGATGAGCTGCGTACCCGGCGGCAGCAGCTCACCGATGGCGTCCAGCGCCTCCGGGTGTTGCAGCGGTAGAAACGGCATCGCCGCCTCCGGCCAGACGAGGTGGGTGATGCCGGCGAGATCGTCGCGATGCCCCGACGGGTCGCGGCGCGACAGATCGAGCTGATCCTGGAAGATGATGCCCTGCTTCTCCGCGCGCCACTTGTCCCGCTGGGGCACGCTCGCCTGCACGATGCGGAGGCGCACGCCGTCGACCGTCGGATCGGGGCCGCCCGAGAGGCGCCAAAGGCCGTAGCCGTAGAGGAGGACTAGCGGAACGATCGCGATTGCCGCGCCCGCGGCGACGGTGCGAACGCGGCTGGGGCCCGGAGCCGCGGCGGCGGCGGCGACCAACGGGCTTGCGAAGATCACGACTGTCAGGATCGTCAGTCCATAAACGCCGAACAGCGACGCCGACTGCATCAGGGTGAGCGGCGCGGTGAGCGCGTAGCCGAGCGTGTTCCACGGGAAACCGGTGAGGACGTGGCCGCGCAGCCATTCCGCCACCGAGAGCGCGAGCGCCAAGATGATGACGCGCGCGAGGCCCGGGGGCCACTTGAGCCGGGCGGCGGCGGTGGCGAGCCCCGTGAACAGTGCGAGCCCCGCCGGCAGGAGGGTTATGGCAAAGGGAATGAGCCAGGCGAACTTCTCAGCCTCGACGAGGAATGCCTCTGCGATCCAGAACAGCCCGAAGATGAAATAGCCGAAGCCAAACCACCATCCCGCGGCGAAGGCGCGAGCGGGCGCGCTGCGTCGGAACGTGCGGGCAGCGCCCGGCGCCGCTTCCGATCCGTCGATCAGCCAGACCAGCAGCGGAAGTGTGGCAAACAGCACCGGCCACAGGAACAGCGGCGGCATGGCGAGCACCGACAGGCTGCCGGCGACAAAGGCCGTCGCGTAGCGCCGCCAGCCGGTCAACGCGGATATCGTTTGCGCGAATGCGCTCAAGCCTCCGGCGGACCGGCCCGCGTGGAAAGCAAGCGCGATCCAGGGGGTGCGCAGGACCGCCACCGCCGCCCTCACGCTTTATCGGGTTCGGTGGACACGGCAGCAGCCGTGGCGCTCCGCGGCTGGTGGATGCGCACCTTTTTCAGGCGGCGCGCGTCCGCATCGAGCACTTCCAGCTCCAGTCCGCTCGGATGGCGCAAGAGCTCGCCGCGCACAGGCACGCGTCCTAGAAGCGCAAACATCAGGCCGCCGAGGGTATCGATGTCCTCCTCTTCCTCGGGCCGCAGCAACTTTAGCCCGAGGTGCTCCTCGAGCTGCTTGATAGGCGTGCGCGCAGAGGCGACGAGCCCGAGCTTAGGATCGACCGAGATGTAGGCCGCCTCCGCCACGTCGTGCTCGTCCTCGATATCGCCGACGATCTGCTCGACGAGATCCTCGATGGTGACGAGCCCGTCGGTGCCGCCGTACTCGTCGACAACGAGCGCCATGTGGATGCGCGTCGACTGCATGCGAATGAGCAGGTTGGTCGTCGGCATGGACGAGGGCACGTAGAGGACCGGGCGGCGGATCTTGGCGGCCGCGATCGGGCGCGACAGGTCGATGCGGCTGAGGTCGAGCTGTGGAGGGTGCTCGTGCGCGGCTTCCACCGGCGCATTGGCGACGACCGCAATCGGCGGATTGAAGATCTCGCCCGCCGCCTCCTTGGTGAGCCAGCGGAACAGATCCTTGATGTGGATCATGCCGCGCGGATCGTCGAGCGTCTCGTTGAAGAGAGGGATGCGCGACACGCCCGCCTCGCTGAACACTCGTAAAAGCTCCGACAAGGGGTCGTTCTCCGCCAGCGCGATGATGTCGGCGCGCGGCACCAT
>CAXMLT010000589.1:0-4732 GCA_964194245.1 uncultured Hyphomicrobium sp. | reverse complement strand
CCCGCCTGTGGCTCGCGCGCAAACGCGAGCGCGAACGCGTAGAAAAAAAGAAAGCCCCACACCGAAAAGCGCGAGGCTGAACGGCGCGCCCCGCGCGCGTCCACTCACCCGAAATCCGTGGTCCGCAACGCCCCCAATTTCCGTGCACTCTTTTCGCGATTTGCGTGGTGTCGCGCTTCAATACGTCGTCGAGCTTCTCCGCTCGATCGAACCCACGAATCGACGCCCGCCAAGGTCGCGTTTTTGCCTACTGCCGCTATAGCTCCGAAGCTCAGGACAATGGTAATTCGATAGAAACCCAACGCGCCGCGCTCAAAGGCATCTGTGCGGCCGAGGGTTTGGCCCTGGCGGGTTTCATTGTCGACAAGGCTACTTCAGGTGCCAAGCCGCTTGCCGAACGGGAGCACGGCGGCAGGATGCTGCGGCGACTAAAGCGCGGCGACTGCGTGGTAGCGCTCAAGTTGGATCGTGCGTTTCGCTCGTGCGCGGATTGCCTGAACGTGGCGGCTGATTTGAATAAGCGCGGTGTGCGGCTCTATTTGCGCGATTTGGGCGGCTGGATCGCAGGCACGCCAGAGGCAGAGTTCCGGCTAACGATCTTCGCTGGCGTCGCTCAATTCGAGCGCAAGCGATGTCAGCAGCGTATCCTTGAGGCCAAGGCATTTCTTCGCACTCAAGGTTGCTACGAGGGAGGTTCCCCGCCGTTCGGTTACCGTAAAGTGGAAAGCGCCGAGCGAACGCGGCACGCCGCGCCTGTGAGCTACATAGAGCCGATTACGGAAATCCATGCTCTAGCGCGCGACCTGATCAGCAAGAAGTATTCGACGCGGTTGGCGCGCGGCGCGTTCGTCGCACACGGCTATAACGTGAGCCACGTCTCGGTTGCCAAGCTCTTCAAGAAGCTTCGCTCAGAATCAGCGGCATGCGCGGTAGCGTGAAAGCTTGATCGTATTCGCGTGGGCGAAGAGAAGAAAGTGCCTGCCCCATAGAGTGTGCATTCACCCGGAAAATCATCGCCGTGGGCCCCAGGGCCGGCGTGGGATGCCGTCGAAAAATGGGCCACCCACCTTTCTGCCCAATCGGCGACAAAAATGCGCTCCCCTTGGCCGGAACAAAAGGGCAGCAGCCACATCGACAGGGTGAGCCCCACCATGGCTGTTGGTTAGTAAATCCCAATCGCCAAATCCTAAACTGACAGTGACGATCTGCGCGTCTCCCGTGGTCTGGTTCGGCCACGCAACAGAGTTCACTTCCACTCGTTCCAGTGCTTCACGAGTGCCGACATAAATGTCTCAAAGTTGCCAGCAGCCCATGAGTCCGGCTTACCATCACGGAGTACTACTCTACCCTCGTCCAAAACGTCGAGCCCTTCCACAGACAAGCAAGGCATCGAGCGTCAAGAAAGGTGCTACCAAAAAAGCTCGACGAAAACCCAAATCGGATGACTGGATCACGAGCATTTTCGGACAGTAATCGCTCGGCAGGAAGGCGCTAGGCTCGCGCATGACGTCACGCTCGCTCGAACATCTCCCAGCGGTCCCGGTTTGCCGAGCGCCAAGTTGGCCAGTTCAACCCTACAATTTTAGGAATCGTAGAGCGCGGTCTTAGCGTGGTGCAGGTACGCGCCGTAGTGCTATCTGGCCGTGCTCCGTAAATTCGGCTTTAATTGTCTGTCGGGAACGAACGTGAGTTCCTTAGGCACTGCCTGCGACGTAGGCCTTGAGCGCATTCGCCTCCAGCTCGATCTCGGCCAACCTGTATTTGACAAGGTCCAGCATGTTGATGATCCCGGCGAGTGACCCGTTCTCCGTCACCGGCACATAATGGATCTTGTGCAGGTTCATGAGTTCGAGAACAGCCGTGATGGGCTGGGCGATATCGATGCTGATGACGTCCCGAGTCATCAACTCTCGCAAGGGCCGGTCCACGACGTCGCGGCCGTGGGTCTTGAGGCCTCGGGCGATATCACGCTCCGTGATGATGCCTAGGATTTTCTGGTTGTCGTCGGTCACCACCAACGCGCCCGCTTCATCGATCTGCAGCTGATCGATGACGTCCTTCAGGGTCAGATCGGAGCGGATCACGGGCACAAATGCGCCCTTGTGCTTCAGCAGCAGCCTTACGGTCATGGCACCCTTCCAGGGCAATCGCCTTTTCAGCGTGCCCCATCCTTTCTCACTCTATTTTATGCCCAGGGCGATAGCTGCCAGGAGCAGGAAGCTCGCGGTTAACCCGCCTATCGCCAGCGCGCGTTCTAGATCGATTGGCTCCATGGGGACCTCCCTATGCGCCTTCGACTTCGATACGCCGCACCTGCCGCTGCGCTTCGGCAGGCTTGGGCACGCGGATGGTCAGGACGCCCTTGTCGTACTTCGCCTCCACCTGCTTGTCGCTTGCCTCGAACGGCAGGCGCACCGAGCGCGAGAAAGATCCGAAGCGGCGCTCGACCTGATAAGCGCCGCCGCTCCGGCTCTCATTCTCTTCTCTCTTCTCGCCCTTGATCGTCAGGACGTCTCCCGCCAGCGTGACCTCGAAGTCCTTCTCATCGAGGCCCGGCAGTTCGGCGGTGACGACAAGCTCCTTTTCCGAATCCCCAACATCCATGATGGGCGAGACCCCCTGCCAGCCGCTGCTCCACGCCTGCATGCTGCGGGGGCCGAAGCCGCTGAAGAAGTCATCGAACATGCGGTCGACCTCGCGCCGGAAGGTGACAAACGGATCGTAGAAATCTTCGCTTCTCGCAGGGACCTGCGATTTATCCCGCCACGGGATGAGGGCTCCTAGGTTCATTGTTTCCTCCTGTTACAGTGCGAGCGCGTTGCTCCCTGGCTTGTTAGCCGGGTAGCTGCTGCGACTGGCGCCGTACCAGCGGCCTTGATAGACGGACGAGCCGCCCTTTCTGAATGGGGTGCCCCTGAGGGCCAATCGCAACAGCTCCCGCCGTCCGCCGCGCTCCGGGCGCGGCGGAAGCGACGTTACGCGGCTTCCTGGTCCACGGCCTTCAGTTCGGCGGGTGCCGCCTTGGCACCACCGATCGGGATGGTGCGCGGCTTTAAGGCTTCAGGCAGCTCGCGCTTCAGGTCGATGATCAGCAACCCATTTTCCATGTTTGCACCGGCGACGACGATATAGTCGGCAAGATCGAACACGCGCTGGAACGTGCGCTGCGCGATCCCCTGGTGCAGATAGGTCGTGGCGTTCTTGTCCTTGATGCCGCCGCGGACCGACAGCCTATTGTTCTCGGAGACGATCTCAATGTCGTCCTTGGAGAATCCGGCAAGCGCCATCACGACGCGGTACGTATCATCACCGGTTTTTTCGATGTTGTAGGGAGGGTAACCGCCCTCGTCGCGGTCAAGGGCCTGCGAGAGCAGCATTGGAAGCCGGTCGAAACCGACGGTTGAGTGGTAGAGCGGAGTAAAATCGAGAGTCGCCATAGCTATCCTCCATCTGAGCGACAACCACGGAAGTTACGTTCACGGACCCCTGCAATGGGCTGCCCCGCATTTCGAATTAGGAAGGCTCATTCGGCCGTCAATACCCCTGGCAAACTTTTTTGTCGTACCCCGATTACGATAACGCTGCAAGACACGATCGGCCCCCCGCAGACAGGGGAACCATTCATCTCTTGATTGCGTTCGGCTGCCGTTTCGCGGAGGGATTACTAAGTGGGGATCGCCAACATGCGCATCGATGGGTTCCGCTGCTCAACATTCTGGCCAAAGAACTTCGATTCCTTTGCGGGCCCGTTTCCGGCGAAGATCTTCCAAGACCGATATGAATTGGCATGGAAGGCCACTCTTTGGCGCGCCGAAAAGCGCGGTGCGCCTCCAGATTCGAAAGTTCTTCGCCCAATACGGCCATCGAACTTTAGGCGATCTGCCGCCGCCTTTTAATCGAGAACGCGGCAGCAGAACTGTCAGTCACTGCTGTGCCTCATCAGTGGACCACCCTGGATTTTCGGGCCGCAACCGGTGGCGCTACCACCCGATAGTCCATCCCATGGCGCACTGCGTAACGTATGGCGGCGTAGCAAGTGGCAAACGACAGCATGCGCTCTTCCGGTCGGCAATCCGGCACCAGCCATGCGCTTGCCGCCTCTATCTCCAGGATCCACTCCTCGTTACGAGGGTAGATCCTGCAAAAAGGACGTCCAGACAGGCCGCCAGCTAAGCGTGGCAAAACCGGCGGTGGGTCGCGGTGATGAATGGCCTCGGATGAGTAGATAGACCTTTTTGCTGGGTTCGACCTCTTACCGGCCGATTTTCACTGTTTGTTGCCAGAGTGAGCGTCGCCATAACCATCCTCCTTTCAAAGCGACAATCGGGGAAGCAATGAGGGCTCTGAGCGCCCATTCCGAGTTAAGCGTCAACTGCCCGCAGCGCAATCAACTTCAATCGCTCAGGATCCTCGCCAATGGCTGCGGCGGCGATGATGCGCTTGGCGAACGTAACCCTAGCGCTGTTGCATTGACTGGCTTGTGGCCAATCATGCTCTGAACGTCCATCCACGCCGCATCAAGGCCGCGGGTTATGACACCGAGAGTTTCGGGATCATAAGAGCGGCAGGGAACATCGCACAACCCTCCAAGAATTTGGAAGGGCGAGTGCAGGGTGTTGCAAAGGGGTACGCACTCGCCACGTCTGCATTCTTGTCGAGGCAACTTATGAGCTAAGAGGGCATTTGTCAACATGTTAGACTAGTGCTAAGAGAACATGGTGTAAGCATATTC
>CAXMLT010000588.1:0-1583 GCA_964194245.1 uncultured Hyphomicrobium sp. | reverse complement strand
AGTCACGACCGCTTCACCCCAGTCAGCGGACGCACACTGAGGCGGCCCTCCGAGTCTACAATGGGCCAAGCGGACTTCTTCCACTGCGGAACGCGTTATGAGCTGGTTCGGTTAGACGTAGTTGTCGCCTCCGCCTCACGACAGGCGGCGAAGCCGGCGTTGCATCGCTCTGCGAGAATCGAAGCGCCCAGGAGCAATTGGCGCTTCGATGTCAGCGTCAGCTGCCTATTTGCAGACCTCAATGGTTGAGAGGCAGGTGTAACCGCTGCCGTCCTTTTTGCAGCTATAGCGTTCTTTCCGGAAAGTGGTTTCAGGAAGAGGCCAGTTGCCGTGAAGCTGCGACACGATTTCCCACGCTTGGAACTTGGCCATGTCTTCTGTCCAGGCCCAGCCCTTGCCGTGACGGGTGACACACTTCGCATCGGCGGCGGAGACAAAAAGCACCACAGCCACGCTCGCGCTGACCAACAGCGCTGCGATCTTCGTATTCATGGGAACTCCTAACAACCTGAGGCCATACCCCGTTGTCCGTTGCTAGGATGGCTTAGTGCGCTCGACTAGGCCGCCGAAGCCACACCGGCGCGCTATTTCGCGCGGAGCGCCGTAGGCTAAATCAGATTGCCCTGAAAGCGAGGGGTAGGGGCTGAAGGAAGCGCCTGTAAGCTGCTCCGATACAAGAGCGCGCCAATGCGCTTTGATCGGCAGCCAGATCCGCAGTCGTTAAGCCCGATGGCTATATCCCTGCGAGTCTCTTCTCCAGGTCGGCTTAGGGTGCTTTCCCGACGATCACATCGGCGACTCGTAACCCCAACGTCCGCACTGACCTGAAAGCGTCACTTCGGATCAAATTCGCTGGCCGGGGCCTCACGCCGGAATCGGCCAATACGAGGCGAGTAACCGTCCGGTCGCGTACATGCCGAGGCCGAAGACCGAATGGCCCATCACGCTTTTCAGCCGCGTGATGTTTGGTTTGGGCGTTCGCGACCCCGCAATGCCCATTCCCATCCCCGGCATCATGATTAAATAAGGCGCGACCAGCAGCACCCAAGCGAGGATCATCGGAGGAAGGAGTGTCGGTCGCTCCAGCCAGACCTTGCCACACAGCGCTAACAGCAGGAGGCCATAGCAGATCCCGATTGCGTAATGCGCGATCCAACCAATCGCCAGTTCTCCCTTGAACGGCGCGGCCTCGCTCATCGCGACCTGAACGAACTGGCCATGAGCCATATTGCCGAACCAGCGGCCGAACATCGCCCAGTTGGTTGCCGGCACGCCTAGAGCGCGAGACACTATCAAGGCATAGAGATCGAGAACGATGGTGCCGCCAACGCCAACCAGTGTGGCCTTGAAAAAGACGTCTGCCGTGCTGCTCATCCGCTTGCCTTCAACTTTCGTCAGATCGGCACCGCAGTGGATGTGGGTGTCGATCTCGTCAGAACCCAGACGCGTCGCTCGACGAAGAGATCGCGTAGCTTTGAAGACGCGCCGACTAGTTGCCGGTAACCCGCTCACCGGCAACAAATGACCGCTCGGCCCTGAAGTTGGCTCGGCTCACAAGACGCGGGCCCTGCACAAGCCGCACC
>CAXMLT010000587.1:0-7521 GCA_964194245.1 uncultured Hyphomicrobium sp. | reverse complement strand
CAGTGGGGCGACGAGGGCAAGGGGAAGGTCGTGGACTGGCTGTCGGAGCGCGCCGACGTCGTCGTGCGCTTCCAGGGCGGCCACAACGCCGGCCATACGCTCGTCATCGGCAACAACACCTACAAGCTCTCGCTGCTTCCCTCGGGCGTGGTGCGCCCGGGCAAGCTCGGGGTCATCGGCAACGGCGTCGTCGTCGATCCGTGGGCGCTGTGCGATGAGATCCGGAAGATCGGCGACCTGGGCGTCACGGTCAGCCGCGAGAACCTGCGCGTCGCCGAGAATGCGACGCTCATCCTGCCGCTGCACCGTGAGCTCGACGTCATCCGGGAGGACGCAGCCGGCGCCAGCAAGATCGGCACCACCGGCCGCGGCATCGGGCCCGCCTACGAGGATAAGGTCGGGCGCCGCGCAATCCGGGTGCAGGATCTGCGCAACCTGACCACGCTCGGGCCCAAGGTCGACCGCATCCTCGTGCACCACAACGCGCTGCGCCGCGGGCTTGGCCAGCCGGAGATCTCCAAAGAGAAGCTGATGGGGGAGCTCGCGGAGATCGCGCCGAAGATCCTGCCGTTCATGGATGTGACCTGGGACCTGCTCGACCGCGAGCGCAAGGCCGGCAAGCGCATCCTGTTCGAGGGCGCGCAAGGTGCGTTGCTCGACGTCGACCACGGCACCTATCCGTTCGTGACCTCGTCCAACACGGTCGCCGCGCAGGCTGCGATCGGCTCCGGCGTTGGACCGCGCGTGATCGGCTACGTGCTCGGCATCGCCAAGGCGTACACTACGCGGGTCGGCTCCGGCCCGTTCCCGACCGAATTGCACGACGCCACGGGCGAGCGCATCGGTGAGCGGGGGCGCGAGTTCGGCACGGTGACGGGCCGCAAGCGCCGCTGCGGCTGGTTCGACGCCACGCTCGTGCGTCAGACCATCAAGGTGTGCGGCATCGACGGCATCGCGCTGACCAAGCTCGACGTGCTCGACGGATTCGAGGAGCTGAAGATCGGCGTCGGCTACAAGCTCGACGGCGAGCGCATCGACCGGCTGCCGGCGGGCAGCAACTCGCAGGCGCGCATCGAGCCGGTGTGGGAGACGCTCGAAGGCTGGTCGCAGTCGACGCGCGGGGCGCGCAGTTGGGCGGACCTGCCGGCGCAGGCGGTCAAATACGTGCGCTACATCGAGGAGCTGATCGAGTGCCCGGTGACGTTGCTCTCGACCTCACCCGAGCGCGAGGACACGATCCTCATGCGCGATCCTTTCGCCGACTAGGTGCTGACGGAGGCCGGGCGTATGTCCAATCGAGGAACGATCTGGCGGCGCGCGGCTTGGGGCGCATCCTGGATCGCGGCGGCGGGACTGCTTCACCCCGCCTGTGCCACCTCGGTGCAGACCTACGGGAAGAATGAATACGTTGTGGTCGCCAACGGCGTGGCGCCGGATCAGCGCTATGCCGTCGCCGCCCACGGGACCGGTGATGACGGTTTCGAAGACTTTCACCTCTATCTCCTGGCCGAGCCCGGGGGACGGGTGATCGGCCCGCTGGAGGAAGTCCGGGAAACACTCGACACCACCGCCAGCGCCTATGCGGCCGAGTGGTCGGCCAGCTCCGAGCACCTCGCGCTGCTTTACCGCAGCGACCGACATACGGCGCTGAACCTCTACCGGATCGGGCAAGGTCGCGCTTATCCGATCACCGGAGCGACGCCGCTCGCGGCCGTTGCGGGCCCGGATGTCGGGTTAGGGCAGAACATCGAACTGCGCTCGAGCTACTTGGAGCTTGCCTGGCTTGGGCCGAACCGGTTTGTCTTGCGGGAGGAAAGCATCCTCAAGCTCGGCTCGCCGGGCGTTGCCGGCAAACTTGGCAAATTCGCGCAGCCGGACGCAGATACGGCGAACACGGATAGCAAATTCTTCAAGTTTGCCGCCGAAGCCGAATGCGAGCTGGGTCCTGGCGACACATACAAGATCGTCAGCCTGAAGCCCGGACGGGCCAGCCCGTGAGCTGACCTCGTGACCTGACGATGGGAGGCGCGAGCGCTCTCCCGCGCGCCCTTGTCGCAAAACCATCATGAGACGGCGACACCATGTGCCCGGCAGGCATTTTGCCAGATCGGGAGCGCTTATGGGTGGCGACAGCGAGAGACGGACAAGGAATGAGATCAGGCGCGAGCTGATCGACAGCGTCGACGAGGAGCTCGAGATGGAGCTCGACGACGCGCGCGCCGCGGAATTCGCCGAGTTGATCGAGCACAAGGCCGCGCGCGATACGATCGACCGCAACCTCTACTTCAACGAGCTGTTCCGCCTGCAGGGCGAGCTCGTGAAGCTGCAGGACTGGGTGGTGAACCAGAAGTTGAAGATTGTGGTGATCTTCGAGGGGCGCGACGCCGCCGGCAAGGGCGGCGTGATCAAGCGCATCACGCAGCGCTTGAACCCGCGCATCTGCCGCATCGCGGCGCTGCCCGCTCCAAGCGAGCGCGAACGCACGCAATGGTATTTCCAGCGCTACGTCTCCCATCTGCCCGCGGGCGGCGAGATCGTGCTGTTCGACCGCTCCTGGTACAACCGCGCCGGCGTCGAGCGCGTCATGGGCTTCTGCACGGACGAGGATGTCGAAGAGTTCCTGCGCACAGTGCCGGAGTTCGAGCGCATGCTCGTGCGCTCCGGCATCGTGCTCATCAAATATTGGTTCTCGATCACGGACGACGAGCAGCACTTCCGCTTCATGATGCGCGTCCACGACCCTTTGAAGCAGTGGAAGCTCAGCCCCATGGATCTGGAGTCGCGGCGTCGCTGGGAGGCCTACACCAAGGCCAAGGAGGCGATGCTGGAACGCACGGACGTCGCGGAGGCGCGCTGGTGGATCGTTGAGGCGGACGACAAGAAGCGGGCGCGGCTCAACTGCATCCAGCACTTTCTCTCATCAGGAGGTCGTGCGCGAGCCCATCGTGCTACCGGCGCGCGTACACAATCCGGACTACCTGCGCTCTCCGGTGCCGAAGAAAATGTACGTGCCTTCAGTCTATTAGCGATCGCTCGGCCGCCTTCTTGCGCGTGCGGCGGGGGGTAGCCCAGATTATCGGAGCGGTACTCGAAAAAAATTCTGCGAGCCTTGGAACCGGGGGCTTCGAGGCGGGTTTTCTCCGCACGGACACGCGCCTCGGCCCTCCCCTCCCCCAAACCCCCTCGAGGCGCGGGTCTTCAGAGAGGGCACCTGCCTCCGCCAGGAGACGGGTGCCTTCTATTTCTGCCTGCAACGTGCTGGATCCCATGCTAGCCGTCGGGCCAAGATAGAAAATTCCCGGGGACGCGATCGATGACCGCAATCAACGCCTGGGCTGCGCTCGACAGAATCGTGCTCGACGTCAACGCATGAGCCCAGGCTCACCAGTGCAGCACACCGAAAAGGTGCAGCAGCACGATGACGCTGAGCGGAACGCCGAGCAGCCAAAGCAGAAGGTCGCGGGCCATTGAGGTCTCCAGTGCCGTTGATCGACGCAGGAAACGCAGACCGGCCGCGCCTTGTTCCGCAGCTCCCCAAAGTTCCTCAGCTCCCTAAAGCCGGCCGGGTCAACCCTTGTCGAACAGTTGCATGGCGTTGCCGGACAACAGGCCGCCCGCAATCTCCATGTCGGCGAACGGCGTCGCGTCCGCCATCTGCTGCGACGTGATGTTGATCTGGCCGATCTTCGTCGCCAGCTCGGCGATCGAGGCCGCAAAGACGAGGCGTCTAATTCCGCACCAGATGATCGCCCCCATGCACATCGGGCACGGCTCGCCCGAGGAGTAGAGCGTCGTGCGCTTGAAGTCCTGGGGCTCGTGGCCGGAGAGGAAAGCGCGAATCGCTACCATCTCGGCGTGCGCGGTCGGGTCGGCGTTGCGCTTGGAGCTGTTGCGGCCGAGCGCCAACACGCGCCGACCCTCGACGATGACGGCGCCGAAAGGATAGTCGGCCTCCTTCGCCTGATCGATCGCAAGCTGCATGAAGTGGGAGTCTTCGTGCGTTAGCTCCGCAGCCTTGAAGCGCGCATGCGCATCACGTGCCAGCGTCGCCGCGACGAGCAGCGTGCCGCCGCCGGTGAGCAAGGTGCGTCTGTCCATGATCGACCCCTCCCTTCGTCGCGCTTTCGGCGCCGTGGATCGAGCTTAGCCGCTGGGGCGCCCAAGTGTCATCCCACGGACGCCCTCCACACGGTGGCTCGGCTCAGCTCCGCTTCGCGACGATCGCGCCGCGGTAGCCAGCAAGCACACTGGGTTCTAGGTCGGCGGCGAGGAGACGCCGCGGATCGACCGGACCGGGCAGCGTGATCTGCCCTGGCGGAACGGGGCGGAAGCCGAAGCGGCCGTAGTAGGGCTCGTCGCCGACGAGCACGACGAGGCGCACGCCGTCGGCTTTAGCGCGCTCCAAGGCCTCGGCGATGAGCTGGCGGCCGAAGCCCTGGCCGGCAAATTCCGGCGCGACGACGAGCGGCCCCAGCAGCAGGGCGTCTCCGGCGCCGCCAACCGTGATCTCGGTGAAGCGCACCGCCGCGACCATGCGGCCGTCGAGGAACGCGGCGCGGCAAAAGCGCGAGATCGGCGGCGTTCCCTCGCGCACCCGGTAGGCGGTGCGCGTGAAGCGCCCGGGGCCGAAGACGCGGGCATGCAGCTCTTCGATGAGGGGAAGATCGGCCGGCGCGACGGGCCGGTTCAAGACATTGGGTGACATGGATACCGACGACGACAGGATGGCGGAGCGGCCAAGTGGCGGCCGCGCGGAACTTGACAGCAAATCAGGCGCGCAAGGCGCGCGCCGGGCTTGCCCGTCGTCGCAGCGCAATCGCCAAGTTTGATGCTCGCGTCGTCATGACCTGCGCCTTAGCACGAGGCTGGCCGCGGCGTAAAGGCTTCTCACCACAAGGGGTTCCTCGTCCCCCCGTCGAAGAGCTCACGGATGCGCGCATGCGTGCTCTCGTTGATCTCTCGCGGAACCGCGTCCTTTGCGAAGAACCCCTGCTCGGCAATCTCGCGCGACGGCGGCGGGATCCGTGGCTGCTGCCATTGCCTGACGACGAACAGGGCGACATGGTCGCTCGGCAGCACGTGGAAGTTGGCATAGACGCCGAACAGCTCCGGCTTGCCGGTCACCAGCACGCCCGTCTCCTCTTGGAGCTCGCGTGCAAGCGCCTCCTCGACCGTCTCGCGCCGCTCCACACCTCCGCCGGGGAAATGCCAGCCGGGCCTGTAGGTGTGCCGCACGAGCAGCACCCGTTCCTCACCGTCGATCACCGCGCCCTGCGCGCCAAGGGTAAGCCCACGCGTCAGGCGCCAGTAGCGGTAGAGGCCCTGGGTGATCAGTCTGTGCGAGGGTAACAAGCCAGGTCTCCTTTCCGCGGCCACCGTCTTATCCCGATCTTTACGATGGCGCCGGCGCGAGCCTCTCGCTACCACGGCCGTGGTAAAGGTTGCGCTTCGCTCCCGCCTCCCAGGCCGCATGACCGACACGATCACGCTTGCCCAGCTCTCCGACGTCCACCTCGCGCCCTTGCGCGGGCTTGCCTTGCGCCACCTCAACGTCAAGCGCGGGCTCGGCTATCTCAACTGGCACCGCGGGCGTCGTCGGGTTCACCGCCGCGACGCCCTCGATCTCGTGGTCGCCGACATGCTGGCCCACCGCCCCGACCACGTCGCGGTCACCGGGGATCTCGTCAATCTGGGGCTGCCGGCCGAGTTCGAGGCGGCGCGGGCTTGGCTCGAGGGCCTCGGGACACCCGACAAGGTCACGGTGATCCCCGGGAACCACGACATCTACACCCATCTCGGCGACGACCCCGGCGTCGAGCGCTGGGCCGATTACATGCGCAGCGACGCGTGGGGCGCGAAGTATGCGCCCGGGAGCGCGCGCTTTCCCTTCGTGCGCCGCCTCGGCCCGGCCGCGCTTATCGCTTTGAACTCGGCGGTTCCGACGCCGCCGTTCGTCGCGGCCGGCGAGCTTGGGCACCGCCAAATTGCAACACTTGCCGAGATTCTTGCAGCCACCCGGCGCGAGAGCCTGATCCGCGTCGTGCTGATCCATCATCCGCCGCTGCCCGGACAGGCGCCGCCGCGACGGGCTCTGCGCGATGCGCCCGAGCTTGAGCGCGTGCTCGCAGAACACGGCGCCGAGCTTGTCCTGCACGGGCACAACCATCGCGACAACCATCTCGATTTCGCATGGGCGCACGGGCAGATACCCGTCATTGGCGTCGCCTCGGGCTCTTCGGCGCGCGCGCATAAATCGGAGCCGCTCGGCCGCTACAATCTCTTTCGCATTACGCGCGTCGACGACGCCCCGCACATCGAGCTGACGACGCGTGGGCTCGATCCGAGTGCAAGCCGCATCGAGCAGATCGATCGGCGGCGGATCACCTGAGCTTGCTGCAACGCGCTTGACAGCATCGCCGTCGATCTGATCCATTGACGCTCGTGTTGGTTCATCGGTGCTCGCGCGCCGATGTGAAAAGGGAACGCGGTAGGGGCTCATTTTCGGGCCTGAAGCCGCGGCTGCCCCCGCAACTGTAAGCGGCAAGCTTACTCCGCAATGCCACTGACGGTCCCGCGTTGGGCCCGTTGGGAAGGTCGGAGCAAAGCGCTCGAGCCGTGAGCCAGGAGACCTGCCGGCACGTGTCGCCCATCTTCCGTACGGGGCGTGCGGCAGAGCGTAGAACCGTAGTGGCGACTGATGTGCAACCGGTGGGGAGCTACGTCAGCATGCCTTGGTACGGTGTCACCTTCTGACACTCGTCGATTGAGATTGCGCTTCGCGCGTTGAGCGAGCGGCGGCTTTGCGCCGTCCGCGGCGTTCGCAGCCAATCTCGCAGCGATTTGTGAGGCGTATCGACAGGCTTCCCCTCTTTGTCGCGTTAGGGGAGTCGCTAAATGTTGTTGAGTTTGCGTTGGGAGACTACGGCCAGATCAACGAGGCCAACTCAGTTTTTATTGACGGCGTGCGCGTTGGCGGTTGCCGGCCCGGTATGGGCTCAGCAATCGACCGAGCTGCCGGCGATCGTCGTCGAACGCGCCACGCTCGAGGCGCCGAAGGCGGTCAAGAAGACCACGATCCAGGCGAGTGCGCCCGTGCAGGGCGGCACGGCCGGGGCTGAGGTCACCGGCGCCGGGACGGCCGATGCCGACACACAAGCGAGCGACGGCGTGCCCATCGAGCAGATCGGCGCGGCGGTCACCGTGGTCACGCGCAAGGACCTCGAAAATCGCCAAGTCCGCTATGCGGCAGATGCGCTCCGCAGCCTGCCCGGCGTGGGGGTCAGTCAGAGCGGCGGCATCGGCAACCTTACGCAGGTGCGCATCCGTGGCGCCGAAGCGAACCAGACGCTCGTTCTCATCGACGGGGTCGAGGCCAACAACCCGACCGATGGCGAGTTCGACTTTTCCAATCTGGCAACCGCGGATATCGAGCGCATCGAGATCATCCGCGGGCCCATGAGCGGCGTCTACGGCTCGAGCGCCGTCGGCGGCGTCATCAACATCATCACGCGCGGCGGGCGC
>CAXMLT010000586.1:0-6396 GCA_964194245.1 uncultured Hyphomicrobium sp. | reverse complement strand
GCCATGCCGACGGCGATGCCGCCGGCGCCGTTGACGAGCAGGTTGGGGAACTTCGCCGGCAGCACCACAGGCTCGAGCAGGCGGTCGTCGTAGTTGGCCTTGAAGTCGACCGTCTCCTTGTCGAGATCGTCGAGCAGGTACTGCGCGATCTTCGACAGCCGCGCCTCGGTGTAGCGTTCGGCCGCCGGTGGATCGCCGTCGACGGAGCCGAAGTTGCCCTGGCCGTCGATGAGCGGCACGCGCAGCGAGAACTCCTGCGCCATGCGCACGAGCGCGTCGTAGATGGCGAGGTTGCCGTGCGGGTGGAAATCGCCCATCGTATCGCCCACGACCTTGGACGACTTCATGTGCTTCTTGTTCCAGTCGAGCCCCAGCCGCTGCATGGCGTAGAGGATGCGCCGGTGCACGGGCTTCAGGCCGTCGCGCACATCGGGGAGCGCGCGTGAGACGATGACGCTCATCGCGTATTCGAGGTAGGAGCGCTTCATCTCCTCGGCGATGGAGATGGGGCGGATGTCGCTCGGCTCCTTGCCGGCGGGCTGCTGGTCGTCGATCTTGTCGGCCACGTATTTGAGGTCCGCTGAAGAGGGTTCGCTGGAACGCCGACGCACGCCAAAGGGCGTGCGTCACGAGGGGAAATTGATTTGACGTATTTTACGCCAAAGGGGGCTTCGGAAGCAATGCGTGCAAGCGCTTGCGCGCACCGCAAAATGCGGGCAAATCAAAGCGTAAAATCAATATCTTGCAAGAGGCAAGCTGGTTCGGTTGCGGCATGGCGGCGACTTGTCCGCAAAGGCGCGAGCCGCTACATGCCGCAGCGCGCCTCAACATGGTTAACGTTGCCGCGCATAACCGGGGGGCGGGCGTGCCCGCAGAGACAGGATGGAGAGTTCGATGAACAGAGGCGTGTTGAGATTCGCAGCCACGGCGGCGGCGATCGCGCTGTGGTCGGTCGCGGCCGCGGCCGATCCAGTTGCGATCCCGGCCAACATCTTCCTGCCGACGCAGGGCGGCGGTCAGTACCTCGCCAAGGATCTGCTGCTCGGCGGCAAGGTCTACAACTCCGAGGGCAAGATCATCGGCGACATCGAGGACCTCATCCTCAACTCCAACAATCAGATCGAAGGCGTCGTGATGGGGACGGGCGGATTCGCGGGCTTCGGCGAGAAGCGCGTCGCGGTCGTCCTGTCGGCGCTGCAGATCAAGAACGAGAACGGTAAGATCACCATCAGCCTGCCGCAGGCGACGAAGGAGGTGCTCGACGCGCTCGAGCCGTTCCAGCGCACCTCACCGGCAAAGTCGCTGCTCGATCGCGCCATCGAGAAGGCGCAGGAGCTGACCGACAAGGGCAGCGTCACCGCGAAGGATGCCTACGACAAGGCGAAAGTCGAGGCCGGCCCCGCGCTCGAGAAGGCCAAGGAACAGGCCAAGGAGACCTACGAGGAGATCAAGAAGGAGGCCGGTCCCGCACTCGAGAAGGCCAAGGAGCAGGCCAAGGACGCCTACGAGAAGGCGCGCGAGGCCGTGGAGACGAAGCCGGAGACCGCGCCTGCGACGCCAGCGCCCGAGGCCAAGCCCGCCTCGCCGCCGGAGACGCCGGCTACGCCCGCCCCGGCCCCCTGAGGCCTGTCACGGCCCGTCGAAACGGAAAGAGCCCCACCTCGCGGCGGGGCTCTTTTTCATTGGCGCAATTCGCTGGTCGCTAGCGACCGTCGATGCACACCCGGGAGCTTCCCTTGAAGCTCGGGATCGAGGAGTAGACGAGATCGACCTGCCGTATCGAGCGGCGCTCGCCGCGCAGATCGAGCGGCTGCGTCTCAGTGCCCGCGCGGATGCGGTTGTTGACCTGGTATTCGTCGGGCGGTCCCCGCTCGTAGACGACGCGCAGGCTTATGAGCAGCAGATCAGCCCGCTCAACCCGCAGACGGATGGCGCTGAAGCGGCCCTCCTGGCGCCCGACCGGAACGGTGTCGTGGTCGGCGCCGATGCTCGCCTTCTGACAGCCGAGCTCCTCCCAGCGCGCGACGGGCGGCGGACCGGGCGGTGGCCCCGGCGGTGGACCGGGCGGCGGTCCAGGAGGCGGAGCGCCGGCGCCCTGCAGACCATAGACGGCGACGGTCGCCTGACCGCGGAAGCCTGGCCGCGAGCGGTAGACGAGCTCGATCCGATCGATCGTGCGATCGCCGCCAATGAGATCAAGCGGCCGCGTGCGCCCGCCCGCGCGGATGAACTCGCGGACGCTGAGATCCTGTGGGGGCCCGTGGAAGAAGACGACCCTGAGATCCAGGAGCTCGATATCGTTGCCGGATACTTCGAGCGCGATCTTCTCGAAGCGGCCCTCGCGGCGGCCGACGCGGATGACGTCGCGATCGACGCCGAAGCCGACCTGCTGCTGGCCGAGCAGCTCCCAATTCTCGCGCTCGCGCACTTGCTCGGCGTAGACGGCGAGCACCGCGCGGCGGCGGAAGTCGTGGCCCGCGCGCGCGGCGATCTCGATCCGCTTGATCGGACGGGCGCGCCCCTGCAGGTCGAGCGGCTGCGTGCGCTCGCCGGGGTTGAGCTTCTGGCGCACGTCGATCTGCTGAACCTCGTCGTTGCCGAACACGACCGTGACGCCGACGACGAAGACGGGGCTCTCCGCCGCCTCGAGGCCGATGCGGGCAAAGTGGCCATCGCGGCGTCCCACGTCGATCGTGTCGCGATCGACACCGATCCCGCCGACGCGCGTCGAGCCGAGCAGCACCCACTCGCCCCGGGCGGCATCGCGCGGCGAGCCGGGGTCACGCGGCGCGGTGCGGTTCCAATCGCCGGGCCGCTGCGCGGCGGCCGGGCTTATGATTGCCGGCGCCAGCAGCAGGAGAGCTGCAAGCGCCAGGATGTATCGGCACAACATTCGTATCTCCCAACAGATCGAAAACCAGTTATCTCGCCTCCGCGACAAAGCCCAATTTGCAGGCTTCCATCGACCGAATTGTGTTACTGCAGCGCACTCAATAGCGGCGGCCGGCGAGCGGTTCTGGGGCGGCGCTGCGGCGTACGCGGAGAAACGGGCGTGTCATCAAGCGGTTCGAAAAAAGTCGTGCTGATTGCGCTGGCAGCCAATCTCGGAATTGCGCTCGCCAAATTCGCCGCCGCCGCCTGGACGCGCTCCTCCGCCATGCTGTCGGAGGCGATCCATTCGCTCGTCGATACCTCCAACCAGGCGCTGCTGCTCTACGGGCTTGCGCGCTCACAGCGCCCCGCGGATGCGAACCATCCCTTCGGCCATTCCAGGGAGCTTTACTTTTGGAGCTTCGTCGTCGCCGTGCTGCTGTTCTCGATGGGCGCCGGCGTGTCGATCTACGAGGGCATCACGAAGCTGCGCGACCCGCATCCGATCAGTGACTTCTGGATCAACTACATCGTGCTCGGCGTCGCGCTCGCGCTCGAAAGCGTCTCCGCTTACAAAGCGCTGTCGGAGTTCGGCGCGCGCCGCGGCTCGCGCGGCTGGTTCGCTGCGCTGCGTGCCTCCAAGGACGCCGCGTTGTTCACCGTGGTATTGGAAGACCTCGCCGCGGTCACAGGCCTGCTGATCGCGCTCGTTGCGCTGCTGTGCGTGCAGCATCTCGGCTGGGACCGCGCGGACGCGATCGCCTCCATCGCCATCGGACTTCTGCTTGCTTCCGTCGCGGCCTTCATGAGCGTCGAGATCAAGAGCTTGCTCGTGGGCGAGGCGGCCAATCCGAAGGTGCAGGCCGGCATCGAGGCGATTTTGGTGGCCGAGGTGCGGCCCGAGGGTCCGCTCGTGGCCATCAATGAGATCCGCTCCATGCACCTGGGGCCGGAAGACGTGCTGGTGGCGGCGAGCGTCGACGCCGTCGACGGGCTGCCGGCCGAGAAGGTCGAGGCGCTGACGACGAAGCTCGAGCGCACGATCAAAGCGCGCTTTCCGGAGGTGCGGCGCCTCTACATCGAGACGCAGTCGACGGCGGGTCACACCGCGGCCGCGGCGGCGGCCGAAGCGCACCCCGCAAGCGATGCAAAGCAAAAGCCCGAGGCGGCGGCCGACGCGGCGCCCGCGAGCCGCAAGGCGAAGAAGCGGCCGAAGCGGCGGTGATCTCCGTCACGGCTACGACGAGTGGTAGGTCTGAGGTGACTTAGGGCCGCCCAACCAATGACAGATGACCAGTTAGCGGCCATGCTGAAGGAGTTTCGGCAAATCCGCGGGGCGGTATCAACTCTCGTGGTACTCGGAGCCGGAGCGATCGGATATTTCGTGGCGACGTCGACCCACCTGTTCCGATGAGTGAACTAGGGGCCAGCTCGCGCTTAACGAAGGAGACCGACCATGGCCACAAGTCCGTCGTCACGGACCCGGCGCAGCGTTCTTGCAGCCTCAGTCGCAGCCGATGCCGTCAGCCTCCTCCCATGCATTCGGCCGCAGCGGGCGGCGCGCGTCCAAGCCAGCCAGCAAACCAAGGAGATTCGCAGATGGGTACGACCAATGCCGAGGTAATCCGCCCCTTCTCCATCGATATTCCGGACGAGGACCTCGTCGACCTGCGTCGGCGCGTGGTGTCCACGAGGTGGCCTGAGCGGGAGACGGTCGCGGATGCATCGCAAGGCGTGCAGCTCGCGACGGTTCAACAACTCGCGCGCTATTGGGCGACCGAGCACGACTGGCGCAAGTGCGAGGCGAAACTGAAGGCCCTGCCGCAATTCATCACCGAGATCGATGGGCTGGACATTCACTTCATTCACGTTCGTTCGAAACACGAGAATGCGTTGGCGCTCATCGTCACGCACGGCTGGCCCGGCTCGGTCATCGAGCAGCTGAAGATTGTCGCTCCACTGACCAATCCCACGGCGCATGGCGCGAGCGCAGCGGATGCGTTCCATCTGGTGATTCCGTCGATGCCGGGCTACGGATTTTCAGGCAAGCCGACCACCACCGGCTGGGGCCCCGACCGCATCGCGCGCGCCTGGGCCGGGTTGATGAAGCGCCTGGGATACACGCAGTTTGTGGCGCAAGGCGGCGATTGGGGTGCGCTCATCACCGATCAAATGGGCGCGCAGGCGCCTCCGGAATTGCTCGGCATTCACACAACATGCCGGGCGCGGTTCCACCCGACGTTGACAAGGCGGCTTTTACCGGTGCGCCAGCCCCATCCGGTCTGGCAGCCGACGAGAAACATGCCTTCGATCAGCTCGCGTTTTTCTACAAGCACGGCCTGGGCTACGCCATAGAGATGGCGAACCGCCCGCAGACGCTGTGCGGGCTCGCAGATTCGCCGGTCGGACTGGCGGCCTGGATACTCGACCACGACGCCGCCAGTGAGGCGCTCATGGCACGCGTCTTTGACGGCCAGTCCGAGGGCCTTACGCGAGACGAACATCCTCGACAACATCACGCTCTATTGGTTGACGAATACGGCGGTCTCTTCGGCTCGTCTGTATTGGGAAAACAAGTTCGCTTTTTTCGCCCCGAAGCACGTCTCGATCCCGGTTGCCGTGAGCGTCTTTCCCGACGAACTCTATCAGTGCCCTCGGAGTTGGGCGGAGCGGGCCTATCCCAAACTCATCCATTACAACCGGCTACCCAAAGGCTGTCACTTCGCGGCGTGGGAACAACCGGAGCTGTTCAGCGCGGAGCTGCGAGCAGCGTTCCGATCGTTGCGCTGATTGCAATCCTCTGCAGGGCAGGCACTGGATTGCGGCGCTGTTCTGCACTTCCGAAACTCGCGTCCTCGATAGCCCCTAGAACGGGATCTCGTCGTCGAGCTGCTTGTCGATGGCCGCGCCCTTGCCCTTAGCCCGCGGGGCATCGCTGTAGCTCGTCTCCGAGCCGCCGCCGTAGTCGGCCTGCCCGTTCTCCTGCATGCCGGCGCCGGCGCCACCGCTGCGGCCGTCGAGCATCGTCAGGTTGCCGTTGAAGCCCTGCAGCACGACCTCGGTCGAGTAGCGGTCCTGGCCGTCCTGGCCCTGCCACTTGCGCGTCTGCAGCGAGCCCTCGATGAACACCTTGGCGCCCTTCTTGAGGTACTGCTCGGCGATCTTGCACAGGTTCTCGTTGAAGATGACGACCGAGTGCCACTCGGTCTTCTCGCGCCGCTCGCCCGTCGCCTTGTCGCGCCAGGTATCACTCGTCGCGATGCGCAGGTTGGCGATGGGGCGCCCGTCCTGGGTGCGGCGGATCTCGGGATCCTTGCCGAGGTTGCCGACGAGGATCACCTTGTTGACGGAACCAGCCATGTCGAACTCCTTCGATCTGCCGCGGCCGCGCTCGCGCTGGCCGCAAATCCCTGCCCGGGAAAACCCCCGAGTCGCCGCCTCAACCCTAGTGCGCCGCGCCTTCCGCGCCTGCCCAAATCCTGGCGCTCGCTTCGGGTTGTCCACGCATTTCGGCGGGCGGCGCGG
>CAXMLT010000585.1:0-3916 GCA_964194245.1 uncultured Hyphomicrobium sp. | reverse complement strand
GATTAGAACTCGTCTAATTCAAACGCGGATGCGCGCGGGGCGCCGTCGCGCAAGCGGCGAGACGATCCTTTGGAAAAATCAGTGCGACGGCCGTGCCTTCGCCGGGCGCGCTGTCGATCTCGATGCGCGCTCCGTTCGCCTTCGCCAATCCGGATGCGAGCGGAAGCCCGATGCCCAATCCGCCTTCCTGCTTGGGTTGCGGCGTCGGCGGCGCGTTGACGTCGAGCGCGCGTGCAATCTCATCGGAGTTCATGCCGGGTCCGGTGTCCTGCACCGCGACGAACACGCTGCGGTCGAAGCCGAGCCCGGTGACGAGACGCACCACGCCGCCGCGCTTCGTGAACTTGATGGCGTTGGTGAGCAGATTGAACACGATCTGCTTCACCATCATCGCGTCGGCGACGACGTGCGGAAGCTGCGCGTGCAGCTCTCCGGAGAATGCGAGGCCGGCTTCCTCGGCGAGCGGGCGCACGGCGGAGACGGCGCTCTCGGCGAGTGCATTGAGGTCGAGGTCGATGGCATGCGGGCGTCCCCCGGGCTCAGGCCTGCCGTCGACGAGGATGCGGTCGATGACCGCGAGCGCATGGCGCGCGTTGTCGTGGATGTCGGCCGTGTAGCCGCGGTAGCGCTCATTGGCGATGGCGCCGAAGCGCTGGTCCTTCATGATCTCCGCGGCGACGACGATGGCGCTCAAGGGCGTCTTGAGCTCGTGCGCGAGCTTGGAGAAGGCCTCGCGTTCCGCGGTCGCGCCGAGTGCGTCATCGTCGGCCGTCGGCGCCGCGGGCTCGACGAAGCCGGTGCGGATGGCGCGCGCGATCTTCTTCAAGGTGGCAGCGTCCTCGCTTGACGGCGCGACCGCCTCTTTCGGCGGCACGACCACCTTTGGCTTTGGCTTCTCCTCGGCTCCCGCAACGCAGACGAGCGCGAGCGGCGGAGATGCCGCCTGATCGAGCGCGCTCACGGTGCAGAGCAGGCTCTCGGCGCCGTAAGCGGTCCAGAAGATCAGGGGCTCGCGCCGGCTGCCGTCGAGCGGCTCGCGCATCAGCGCACGCAGGCGCACGAGACCTGGCATCGCCGCGTCGAGCGTGCCCGAGGCCGCATCGGGCCGCAGCCCGAGCCGGGCAGCGCCGGCCGGGTTGGCGGCAAGCACGCGTCCCTTGGCGGGATCGATCACCCACGCTGGTCCCGGACAGCGCGCAAGCGCCGCATCGGGGCCGATCGGGCTTGGGCGAGCGCGGGGCGCTTCGACGGGCATAGTTGAATTACCAGGGCTCAAAATCTGTTAGCGCGGTCAGCTGCTTCCGTCCATGAGCCGGGGCCGCTGCAACCCGCTATCCACACTCATTTCACGGTCGCGTCATCGCGCGCGGCGGTTATAATCGCATAATGCCCGATGACCGGGAGCGGGCCCCTTATAACAACCTCCTGGCAGCCGAGGAGGATACTGCCGATGTACGACAAGCCGCAGTTTGAGATTCCCGAGGCGGTGCGCGAGCTCGCCGAGCGCAACGTGGACCAGGCGCGTTCTGCCTACAATCAGTTCATGGATATGGCTCGGCAGGTGCAAGAAACGCTGGCTAAATCGCAGGGCGCCATGGCTTCGGGCGCCATGGAGCTGCAATCGCGGGTCGCCAAGTTCGCCGAGGAGAACATCCAGGCGAGCTTCACCTTCGCAGCCGACCTCTCGCGTGCCCGCGATCTCAAGGAGTACCTGGAGATCCAGCAGCGCTACGCCCAGAAGCAGATGCAGAGCTATGCGCTCCAGGCCCAGGAGCTGGGCAAGCTCCTGAGCGAGGCGGCGCAGAAGGCCCAGCCCAAGCGCTGAGCCCTTCGCGGGGCTTCGCTGCGCCCGTGTCCCGCCTCGCGGCCGGACTTGCGCCAATGCCGCGCCGGATCGCCGCTCCGCAGCCCGTTTTTTGCTTGACGATGCGGTTGGTGTAAGGGTTTTAGGACGCGCCGGGCAGGCTACGCCGTCGTGCCAGCCGTTGCGTGTGCCGCCTTAGCTCAGATGGTTAGAGCGCTAGATTGTGGATCTAGAGGTCGGTGGTTCGATCCCACCAGGCGGTACCACCACTGTATTTACCTCACTCACCATGCTGAATTTCGTCGCGTCGCGGAAAAAAGGAGCGTTTCGCAATGGCGACCGTCCGGTTGATCGTGGGGGTGGTTGTGGTGCTGCTCGGCGTGTCCGCAACGCAGGCTGCGTGGGCGGAAGGTCCGACCGCCGGCAATGCCGCCGATGCCACAGGCATTACCGTCAATTCCGATGACGTCCGCCAGGCCGAAACGTCCGAGCGCGGCAGTGACGTTTCGAGCGCGGCTGATTTGGAGGCGAAGCGTGCCGCGATGACCCGACGCTCGAGTCCCGCGATCAGCTCGGTGTGACCGGTTGGGTCGGCGGCCAGGTTATAGTTGCGCACTAGATTTCGCCGGATCTGATGCCGCGAGCCCAGAATTGCTTCTTGTTGCTTCTTAAGGGCCAGGCTCCGCCCCCGAATGACGATGTTGCGGCACCGTGCCCGCGTGCCGGTCCTATTTCCCGATCATGACATCGGACGACTTGATCACAACCCACGCGCTGTCACCGACCTTTAGGTCAAGGTCATCAACAGCCTCATTAGTGATGGACGAGAACATCGTCAGCCCCGGAACCAGCTCAAACTTGATGTGAGCTGTCGTGGCGCCTTTGGTCACGGCGATGATGCGGCCCGGGAGCACATTGCGAGCGCTGAGTTTCATGGAGGTGCCTCTCTCGATGCGAAACGTTGGCCAGTATTGCTGCGGGCACCGAGCCTTGCAACGTTCGCGGATAGTTCACGCAGGCGTCCTCGCACCGGGTGTCCGTGGCTTCAATCGCGACTGTTGTATAATTTAAGGCGTTTGACCACTTGACGTACGTAAGCCGTTCCCCTATATTGCTTGGGAGCAACGGAGAGCGTCATGTCCAAGCCCATGCCCATCACCGAATTCATGCAGATGTTCGCCGACGACGACGCATGCTTAGAACACCTGTTCAAGCTGCGGTACGGCGCGGATTACGCCTGCGATAAGTGCGGCACGGTCGGGAAATTCCATAAGCTGGCGAAGATGCCCGCCTACTCGTGCCAGACGTGCGGGGACCACGTTCACCCGATGGTGGGCACGCCGTTCTATCGCTCGCACACGCCTTTGCAGAAGTGGTTCTATGCCATGTACCTGTTCACGACGACGCGCCACGGCGTACCCGCCAAGGAGCTGCAGCGGCAGCTTTCGGTGAACTACAAAACCGCTTGGCGCATGGGCCACGAAATCAGGAAGTATCTTGGCCTCGTTGACGGCGATGCGCCGCTTTCCGGCCACGTCGAGATTGACGAGACCTACGTCGGCGGTCGCCGCAAGGGCAGCCAGCGCGGACGCGGCGCCACGAATAGGACGGCGGTGCTCGGCATGGCGGAGCGCGACGGCAACCTCATGACGCGCGTTGTTCCGAACGCGTCGGCGGCAAGCCTCATTCCGCATATCACCGAGAACGTCACGCCGCGCTCCACGATCAGCACCGACGAGTGGGCGTCCTACAAGCGCCTGAGCGAGCTTGGCTACAAGCACGGCACGGTTCGCCACTCCATCGAGGAATGGGCGCGCGGCGCGCACCACACCAACACCATCGAAGGCTTCTGGTCGCTGCTGCAGCGGGCCATCAAGGGCACGCACGTTCATGTCTCGCGCCAGCATCTCGCTAAGTATCTCGTTGAGTTCGAGTTCCGGTGGAACCTGCGGCACGATCCCGCTCGGATGTTTCCTCGCCTTCTAGAACACCTTGCGACATAGCCGTCAGGAGCTTGAGGAAACGGTCGCGGTCGGCTTCGGATGGGTGCTCGGCGCAGAAGCGTTTGAATGCACCCGACTGGCGCGCCTCTTCAAGGCTGAGGTATTTACC
>CAXMLT010000584.1:0-2093 GCA_964194245.1 uncultured Hyphomicrobium sp. | reverse complement strand
AAGCCGGTCAAAGCCGACGGTCGAACGATAGAGGGGGGCAAAATCGAACTGTCGCATGACATATCCTCCTGATTGAAGCGACATGCTTGGACCGCCCGAAGGCCAGGCCGATCCGTGCTGGCGCACCCCCTTCGGGGCATGCGCCTCGCCTTGATTTAAGAGCGCCGTCGGCGGCTTCAAGGGCCAGATGCCCCGAATGGGGTGCGCAGTCGAGATGGTCCCAAGTGGCCTTCCGGCAACGGAAAATCGGCTCCCCTTCAGCTTGGGTTCATTTTGGAACCCGCACTCTGCGAGCGCTTTAGGGGCGTAGCGCAAAACCAGCTTTGGGAGTGGTCCACCATGTCAGCATCAGCTCGTCTTGCTGCGGCGTCTGCTGTTGCCGCATCGCTTTTCGCATTTGCCCCATCCGCCTCTGCTGCCGACCTCTACGAAGACGGCTACGGCCAGGGTCCGGCCCGCTACGATCGCTATGCCCAGCCGCCGGCCGATTTCGAGCCGCCCTATCCGCCCCGCTACGCCGGTGGCGGCCCTTGCGTGCCGCGTGAAGCGGTCCGCGACCGACTTCTCTCCGAAGGCTGGGGCGATTTCCGCGATTTCGAGCCGCGGGGCCGCGTGGTCATGGTGCAAGCGCGGCGCCCCTCAGGACGCCTCTTTGACCTGACGATCGACCGCTGCTCGGGCGAGGTCGTGGACGCCCGGCCCGTGTTCGGTCCCAGGGTTGAGCCCGGCGCCTACGCTTATGGCGGCTACCGTGGCTATGGGTACGGGCCGCACCGTTTCTGGCCGCGTCCCTACTAGGCCGCTCCACTGCCCAACGTGACCCCCTGACCTGTCGCGGCGCTCGGCTCCCTGTATGATGCCGGGAAAGAGTCGGGCTGCCGCCCGGGGGTAAACAATGCAACTCGTCACGCTCGCGAAAAATCCCGTTCCCAGCGGGGCGACCGTCGGAGCCTTCCGCGGCTACGACGGCGCGGAACTACGCTACGCGCGCTGGGACGCGACGCGCATGCCGAGGCGGGGCACCGTCTGCCTGTTCGGCGGCCGCGCCGAGTTCATCGAGAAATACTTCGAGGTGGTCGCGGATTTGCGCCGCCGGGGCTTCGCCGTGGCGACCATGGATTGGCGCGGTCAGGGAGGCTCCCAGCGCATGCTGGCGAACCCCCGCAAGGGCCATGTCCGCGGCTTCTGGGAGTATGACCGCGATCTCATCCGCTTCATGAAGGACATAGTGCTTCCCGATTGCCCGCCCCCTTTTATCGGGCTTGCCCATTCGATGGGCGGCAACATCCTCCTTCGCAACGCCACCATGCCGGGCTTGTGGTTTGAGCGCATCGTGCTGGTGGCGCCGATGATCTCGATCCACGAGAGCATCGTCGGGCCCAAGCTCTGGCATGCGCGCGCCTACGCCGAGCTGAGCTGCCTCATGGGTATGTCGACCGCCTACGTCGTGGGCGGCTCGGACCGCCTGGAATCGAGCTATCCGTTCGAAGACAACACGCTGACCTGCGATCGCGAGCGCTGGTCGCGCACCAAGGCGGTGCTCGACATCGCGCCCGACATCGGCCTCGGCTCTCCCACGATCGGCTGGCTCAGGTCGGCGCTGCGCTCCTGCGCGCGCATCTCGCACCCCGATTATCCGGCGAAGATCCATGTGCCGCTGCTGATCTTTGCCGCGAGCGACGACACGGTGGTGTCTACGCCGGCGATCGAGGCCTTCACGGTGCAGGTGAAGGTCGCTTCCTGCATCCTGATGCCGAACGCGCGCCACGAGATCCTGCAAGAGACAGACGCCGTGCGCACGCGCTTCTGGGCGGCGTTCGATGCCTACCTCGGCGTCGACGCCAAGGTAGCGTGAATCCTCTCAGCCCGTCACTTCGCGAGGATGGCAAGGGCTTGCTCATGCAGGCGCGGGTCGCCGGCGGCGACGATGCGGCCCCCTTCGATCGCCGGCCCGCCCTCCCAGGTCGATATGCGGCCGCCCGCCCGCTCGATGATGGGAATGAGTGCCACCACGTCGTGCGTTTTCAGGCCAGCTTCCACGACGAGATCGACGAATCCGGCGGCGAGCAGGCAGTAGCCGTAGCAGTCGCCGC
>CAXMLT010000583.1:0-9240 GCA_964194245.1 uncultured Hyphomicrobium sp. | reverse complement strand
TCGGAGATGTGTATAAGAGACAAATCCCAGCCACTCCGGGCGCCGCACGTTCGCGACCAACGCCGCACGGAAGGCAACGGTGGCTGGCGGCTCACTTAGGGACGTGCAGGACATGCTGGGCCACGCCAGCCTGCGGACGACGCAGCGTTACCTCGAGCCATCGAGCGACGCCAAGCGGAGGCTGGTGGATCTGGTCTAGCCAACCAGCGCCCCACGGGAGGCCGCACAGGCCCGTCGCCGGCGTCGTCTCACGCGCTTGTAGCGGCTACCGTGCTGGCGGGGTTGAAGCCGGCACAGTCGTCACTTCCGACTGCGTGACTCTCCTCGTGTGCAAGTACCAGTCTACGGTTGCCACCAGGATTATCAGGATCAAGAAGATTACCCACCACCGCCTGTATGGGCCCATGGCTCCCTCCCGCGTTTCTTGACCGCGTCCCGCAACACGAAGCGGTGCCTGACAACAAAAAGCCCCGGCTTGCGACCGGCGACGCGGAATAGGCCCAGGTAGCTTCGCGATTTCGCGTCATCGAGTAGAGGTTTCACACCAGTCGTAGCTCCGTTCATCCCGGCTTTCACAGAAGAGAGCCCGACAACACAACGTAGGCCACGCTGAAGTAGATGACGAGGCCGGTGACATCGACGAGCGTCGCCACGAATGGCGCCGATGCGGTCGCAGGATCGAACTTGAAGGTCTTCAGCATGAACGGGAGCATTGATCCCACCATCGAACCGAACGTGACTATGGCAACTAACGCGAGACCCACCGTCAGGGCGACAAGTGGCCAGTGCGGTCCATAATTGAAGATCCCCAAAGTCTGCCACAACACTATGCGAACAATGCCGATGACTCCGAGGAGCGCGCCGAGGGTCAGAGATGCGGGGAGCTCCCTCGAGGCTATGCGCCACCAATCGCGAAGGGTAACTTCATGGAGCGCGAGCGCTCTGATAATAAGAGACGTGGCCTGGGAGCCGGAGTTTCCGCCCGAGCTCATGATGAGCGGAATGAAGAGGGCGAGTACGACCGCCTTCTCGATCTCTGCCTGGTAGTGCTGCATGGCGCTCGCTGTCAGCATCTCCGAAAGGAAGAGCACGCACAGCCAGCCCGCTCGCTTTCTCACCATCGATGCAAAGCTAATTTTGAGATACGGTTCGTCGAACGCCTCGGTGCCGCCGAACTTCTGCACGTCCTCCGAAAATTCTTCGGTAATGGCGTCGATCACGTCGTCGACCGTGACGATACCTAGGATATGTCTGTCTTCGGCGATGACGGGCACAGCAAGAAGATTATACTTAGAAATGATGCGGGAGACATCCTCACGGTCCGAGAGCGGAGTGACCGCGATTGGTTGGCGGTCGGGTACGATAGAGAGAGCGAGTGCGTCAGGCTCGCTGATCAAGAGCTGACGAAGGGAGACCGTTTGGACGAGCTGCTTTGTCTGCGGATCGACGATATAGATCGCATAGATGCTCTCTTTATCGGCTCCGACCTCGCTGACCAGCTTGAGGACCTGCGAGACCGTCCAGTCAGCAGGGACACTCACGAACTCGGTTGTCATGATGCCACCCGCCGAATGCGGCGGATACGCGAGCAGCTTCTCAAGAGCTTGCCGCATCGGCGCATCAAGCCGCTCGGTAAATTGCTTGCGTTCTGAGGGAGGCAACTTGCGGAATATATTGGCGCGGCAGTCCGGGTAGAGCCCCTTGAGGATTGCGGCCGCCTGGTCAATCGGCAAGAGTTCAATGAGCTTTTCGGGCTCGTCGAGATGCGGCTCGTTGAAGATGCGGACGGCAGCTTCGAGTGGCATCGCTGCGAGCACACGCGCGGCCACCTCAGAGTCAAAGCGGTTCAGCGCCTCGGCGGCGTCCGCTGGACGGTACTGGACAAGGATTTTTGCGCAATCGGCTGGACTGTCAGGAAGCTTGGTCAACGCATCAGGCAGCACGAGCGCGTGATTTCGTGGCATGCGTCCCCCTTGGTAGTATGATGTGTTAAAGGAACGGGTAGGTGCACGTCATGCACCCGAATAGGCTGCATTGGCCTGCATCGGTTTGGGTCCGGGTCCTGCTTGACGTCGCGCGAATTTCAGACGCCGCGGCGATACGCCTTTGGCGCGCAGGCATTCTATCCGATCAAAACGCTTTGCGTCTCTGGCACACGGGCGACGCTCTGTCACGTGCAGCATTGCGCAAGTTGCGACACCAGGATGGACCCATACTAAATCCGTCAAAGTCCTCGCTGACGAAGCGCGGAGGAACGGAGAGGTCCTCTCAAATTGTGACGAGAGGCCGGCGAGCACCATGGCCAATGTCCGCTTGACCCCAATCAACTGACCATTGCCGATTTGGCGGTCGGCGTCAGCATCGAGCCACTACCTGGCTTTGTTAGCGCGTTTATGGGTTCGCGAAATAGATCTCGCCTGGTGAAGGACGCCGCGTCCAAGTCATTGACCTCCGGCCCCACGGCTGCAATCTCCTCGAGCGGGTCGAATCCTCCCCCTCCCCGATATCTACCTGGGCGGCGTTGACGGCGGCGGGACCGTACCAGCGTGAATCGCCGCTGATGCCGCAATAGGTGTCGAAGACGACGATGTACAGCAGCGCGGCGGCAATGATCCCCAAGTGTACCGCGTGGCCCCAGCCTTCTGCGTCCATCGCGCGACCTTAGCGCGGAAATCAATCACTGAAATCTAGAAAGGCGAGACATGCGACTTGACGGTGTCACGCGGCGGAAGACGTGCGTCGTCATCCCGGCTGAACGATTGCAAGCCAAACGCCAGCAGCGTGGGCGCCTGCGGATGGTGTGGAGGTCGTGGCGATGCGTAGTTCCCCATCGGGTCGTTGACGCCGTGCGCAAGGCGAGGGCCGAGAACAAGCAGCGACTTCTGGCGTTTCGAGGGACCGTCCTCGAGGACATGCCCAGCGAGCTCATTGATGAGTTTGAAAAATTGAGAGGGACTAATGGAAACTGACTCGACAGAAGCGACCGTGCCGGAGATCTCGGCCGATGATCTGGCGCTCGTCCAGCCAGCGGCTGCAACGCCTGCGGAACGCATCCAACAGATCGAAGCGATCCGCGACGAGAATATCGAAGAATATTTTGCGGAAGGCATGGATAGAGAGTGGCTCAAGCTCCGCAAGGAAGCCGACGCGAACGGCGAGGCCTCAGAAGGAGAGGGTGAGGACGACAACGAGGGCGAGGACGTCGTCGGGGACGGCGATTTAAGTCACGAAGACCTTGCGCTCCTCGACGATAGCGATACGGCGGATGCGGGCGAACGCACCGAGCTTGAGGGCTACGAACTGCCAGCCCTTGAGGGATATGAGTGGACCGAGGCCGAGCAAGCTGGCGCCAAGCCCTTCCTGGCGAAGTTTGGCGAGCTCGGCTTAGACCAGGACGCGGCAGAGGGGCTGCTTGCGACGTATGCCGAACGGGTCGGCGAGGTGCGGGCACAGCTCGACGCCCAGGACGCCGCCTCGTCAAAGGCGGCGCGAGCCGCGCTAACCGAAACGTGGGGCGGGCAGGAGGCCTTCAACGCCAACAAGGAAACGATCAAATCGTTTCTCGATAACGAAGTGCCTGCTGATGTCAGCGAGATGATCGCCAACGCCCGTGCGTCGAATGGAGCCAGGCTTCTCAATCAGCCGGCGTTCGTCGACCTCTTGCTACAGGTCGCGCGCGGGCAGACGTCGGACACGGCGTCGAGCCCCAACGTCGGCATGAGCGAGCTCGCGCAGATCAACGAGCTCATGCACACCGATATTGATGCGTACAACAACCGCCCGTGGAAGGGCACCGACCAAACGGCGGCCGACCGACGTTTCCAACTCATGCGACAAAGCAAAGGAAAAAGATAAAATGAACAGCTTCAGACCGCATCCGCCTCTGGACGCACGGCATCTAGCCGACCATTCCTACAAGAGATTCCACATCGACCTCGGGGAGCAAGAGCGATTGCTCGGCTTCAAGATCAGTGTTGACGACTTGTTCACGCCGAGCTTCTGGGGCGAGTGCGTCCGCGCTCGCTGGGCGGGCGGCGCCGCTGCGGGCAAGCAAGTTCTCCAGCAGGGCGACCTAATCCGCGTCGTGCGCGAGGGCGAATTCGATTTCGAACTCGTTGCGCAAGGCATCTCGGCTGGCGGCGTGACGATGGCGATCTACGATCCCAGCGGGGGCCCAAAGATACAGGCCATCGCCGCCAAAGTGAACGCCGAAGTGGCTGCGCAGCAGATGGCCGCGGCGCTACGGACCATCGGAGGCGCGCAATGACTCACATCGGGATATGCCGCACTAACGCGTCTGGCGGTTGGGTGGAACTCTCCTATGACCACGGCGCTTTGCAGGTCCTCTCGGCAACCACAGCAAGCCTGCAAGCCGTCATGGCCGGCCCCCTGGCAAGCCTGAAAGCGAACCCAAACGCAGACTTAAGTTTCAGCGATCGCACGATTGCAGAGGTTCTAAAACACCCGATCGTGCAGCAGCCGGAGGATCTGTCTGCACCGATGGGCGCTGTGCAGATGACGATCTTCTGTCCCGTCAACGGCGAGGATGTCAGCCTCTGGTCGCGCGTGTTTCGCGACGAACGGGGCCGCTTGAGCTCGGTTGGGAAGGCCGGGAACTTTCGAATCTCATTGCTGGGCGAGCAGGTCGAGCGCTGGTTCATCAGCGAAGATTGGCGCAGCTGGGCTCCTCCTGGATACGGCGAGAGTTGGGATCCTGCGCTGCGTGTTCATAGGCCTCCGTTCGCCCGTGAGCTTCTCGTGCGTCACGACTGGCGCGCGCGCGAGCTTTGCCCGGAAGCCTTCCCGGCCCCGCTCACGCCGGAGCAGATCGCCAAGCGGGACGAGATTCAGCGCATCTATGAGGACCGGAAGAACTCCAAGAACCCGCGGATCGCGCGGCAGCGCTTGCAAGAGCAGTGGGCCGCGGAGCGTGCTGCGCTGAAGGCGAGTCCGGAGGAGCGCGCGGCGTTCGAGAACGATCGCAAGATTGCTGCGGGCGCCGCGTGGGAAGGGCCGTACGAGACCGGTGAATAGCGGAACTGCCCTCGAGCGCATGCTGCGCAGTTTCGGGCCCCTTCTACTCTGGGCAGAGCCTGGGGCGACTGGCTGACGGATTGAGCGCTCGAGGGCCTTTTTCATTCGCGAAGGAGACGCAGCAGAATGCGCGACGCCGATCTCGTTGCTCGGTTCGGCATTGTTCCGAGCCGGCGAGGATCATTTCAGAAATGGATCGCGAGCTTTGAGAAGAGAGGCGAACGCTGCGCCATCAGTGGTGCGCCTTTGTCCGCACCGTATCTGCAGGTCGGATCGTCGCGCCTCAACTTCACCGCGGCCAGAAGCAATCCGCAACGGCTGCTTCAGATCCTCGGAGAGACGCCGGAGAACGCATGACGAAGACAAAGCCCAAGACGAAGACAAAGCCCTCGCGGGAGAAGCCGGCCAGCCGCAAGCCACGCATTGAATATAGCCCCGTGCTTGCCGAGCAGGTCCTCGACCTCATCATCGACGGCCGGACGCTGAAGGAAATCGAGGCGATGCCCGGCAAGCCGTCGCGCACGGTGATCTTCAAATGGCGCAAGACGCATGAGGAGTTCGCCGCGCAATACGATGCGGCGATCGATCTGCGCGCCGACGGCATTGCCGATGATACTGAGGAGATCGCTCGGCTGATGCTGGCGAAGAAGATCGACCCCGCTGTCGGACGCGAGGTGGTCGCCACGCTCAAGTGGGCGGCGGGCGTGCGTGCCCCACGGCGGTACGGTCAAAAGGTCTCCGCCGAGCTTTCCGGCAAGGACGGCGGGCCGATTGAGACGCGAGACGTGTCGCCTGATCGCCTGCTCAACCTTGCCCGCTCGATGGCCTTGGTGCTCACCAACGCCGATCAACAATTGCTGCCTCCATCGGAGGATCCCGAATGAGCGAGCCTTTCCTGCAAGATCTTTTGAAACGGCTGCAACGGTTGCCGGAGGCCGAGCTGCAAAAGCTCGAGACGATGGTCGAGCAAGCGCTCGGCGGGCCTAAGAAGTGGATGCCAACGATCGGCCCGCAGCTCAAGGCCTATAGTTCGCCGGCCGATGAGCTGTTCTATGGAGGTTCGGCCGGTTGCGCCAAAACCGACCTGTGCATTGGTCTCTCGCTCACCGCGCATCAGCGCTCGCTCGTCTTGAGACGCACGAACAAGGAAGCGAGCAAACTCTATGAGCGCTACGTCGAGATTTTAGGCTCGCGCGACGGGTGGAATGGCCAGCTCAATACCTGGCACCTCACCGACGGCCGCGTGGTCGACATTTCTGGATGCCAATACGAAGACGACCGCCAGAAGTTCAAGGGAACGCCGCACGACCTGATCTGCTTCGACGAGGTTGCCGATTTTACCGAGAGCCAGTTCCGCTTCATCGCGGCCTGGAACCGCTCCGCAGATCCTAGCCAGCGTTGCCGTATCGTTGCCGCCGGCAACCCGCCCACGACGCCTGAGGGCTTATGGGTGATTCAATACTGGGCGCCCTGGCTGGATCCCACGCATCCCAGCCCGGGCAAGCCTGGCGAGCTGCGCTGGTTCACGACCGTTGCCGGCAAGGACAAGGAGGTCGACGGACCCGGCCCGCATACGATCACTGGCGAGCCAAGGCCCGTGATGGCGAGGTCGCGGACCTTCATCCCCGGCAAGCTCTCCGACAATCCCTTTCTCGCCCGCACCAACTACGAGGCGACCCTCGCCGCGCTCCCGGCAGAAATCCGCGCCGCTTACAAGGACGGCAAGTTCGACGTCAACCTGCGCGACCACCCGAAGCAGGTGATCCCGACGCCGTGGATTGTAGCCGCCCAGGAGAGGTGGAAAGCGAGCCCGAAGTCACCGCCAGGCGTGCCGATGACGGCGATGGCTCTCGATGTCGCGCAGGGTGGGGCCGACTGCACGACTTTGGCGATGCGATACGACGCCTGGTTTGCGCCGATCATCTCAAAGCCTGGCTCAGAGACGCCGACGCCTTCGGATGCGGCGGCGCTCGTGGTGGCGCATCGACGCGACGGGGCCGCGATTATTGTCGACTGCGGCGGCGGTTATGGCGGCGGCGTCTGCGAACGGTTGCGCGACAACCGCATCGAGGCTGTAAAGTTCATCGGGGCGAACAGCGGCAAGGGGCGCACGAAAGATCGCACGCTCACGTTTGCGAACAAGCGTGCTGAAGCATGGTGGGCTCTCCGCGAAGCCCTCGACCCAGACCAGCGCGATGGCTCGCCGATTTCTCTTCCTGACGATCCGGCGCTGCGGGCCGATCTTGCCGCTCCGCATTGGGAGCTCACCGCGCGCGGCATCCTCATTGAAGACAAGGACGAGCTGCGCAAAAGGCTCGGACGCTCGCCCGACAAAGGCGATGCCATCGTCATGGCTTGGGCTGAGGGACAGCGCGCCGTCAAACGTGGGCTTGCAGGAATGCCTCTGCGCTTCGATGGCAAGCCACGACAAAAATACGCGACCGGCTCTGAAAAATATCAACGCGTTCGGCACACGGCACGCAGACGAGAGCGGGAACCGCAATGAAGCGCGCGGGCATCGCCATCCCCGGCTACGTGCTCGACAAGAACGAGAAGCTCGTTCCTTCGGCGAAGCGCAAGAGCGTCTCGCAGCGCATTCGTGAAAAGAAGTCGAAGCGCGTCAAGCCGGCGCGCTTTTTAATTGGAGGGAAGGAATGAAGGGAATCGTCAAATTCAGCGAGGGGGTGGCCAAGTTATCCCTTGAGGCGAGTCTACCACTGCCTGAAGCGCCTTTAGAAGTTCGTCCAGTTCCCGGCGATGCGGCTCTGTGCCCTTCTGCTCTTCAGCAGATCGAGGCACTCCTGCCGGCAGCTGTATCCGAGCTTCTTTTTGGCCGTATTGAATGACGAGGTGAATTGTTTTCGGTTTGCTTTCCGAGCCAACGCCGTCAATCTGTACCGCATCGATGTAGGCTGTAGCCTGAGCCATAAATCGATCCTTCTTCTCTAGAGATGGGCGTTGGAACAGCGCGGGCCGGTCCCGACCCCGGCTGCAGCACAACCCGCATGTCCGCTTTCCATGCCCCCGCGCCACAGAAATTCTAGCACACATATCCTTTCGGCCGGCGCTCACATCCGGCTGACCGGAATGCTGCGGCCCGTCGAGCGCCTCTCCCTGCCGCTCCAACCTCAGCGTTTGAGGACCGCGCCCCTTACATCCGGGGACGCGCGGCCTGAGTACCTAAAGCCCGGTCCTCTCCTTCGGCCAGGAGAGTGCCGGCCCTTTTTTATTTTAGAAAAGGGAACGACTTCGGCGGCGGCAGGGCGAGGATTTCCTCGTCGCTGAGGATCACGGCGAAATCACGATTTTGCCCGTTGAAGCACATCTCGGCGCGGAAGCGCTGCTTGCACATCTTGCGGATCCAGTCCGCCTTCTCCCTGTCGCCGCCGACCTCTGCCCAGTGCGCGATCTCGAGCCATTGCGCGTGCGTGCGGGTGGTTGGTTCGCGCTTGCGACGAGTGGGCTTGCGCTTCTTTCGCGCGGAGGCCTCGGCTGCTTCGGGCGTGAGCGTCACGCTGCCAACGTCGGCGGCGGTGTAGCGGCGCTTACGCATTAGCGATTGCGCCGTGCTTGGATCTTGGCCCGCTCGAGGGCCACTGCGGTGAGGCGCCTGGCCTCCGTGCCCTGCTCGATGGCCCGCATCCAACCAGCACCCGTGAGCTGGACGTGCAAGAGGCCGTCCATCTCGGCTAATTCCCAATCTGAGTAAAAATCGCGGTCAGGGTCTGTGTTGCGTTTGGGCATGCGGTGGCTCGCGGTTGTTGCTCCTATAATAGGGAGAGAGACTCGGTCTCTCGGGAGGCTATGATTCCGAACATCGCCATCGTTGGCGCGCGCAAGCGCACGGACCGGGAGACGGTCGACCGACTCGTGGCGGGCTTCCCGGCTGATACGGTCGTCGTCTCTGGCGGGGCACCAGGTCCCGACACATGGGCCGAGGAGGCCGCCCGCAAGCGAGAGCTCGCCGTCCTAATCTTCCGGCCCGACCTGGAAGGCGTGCTGAGTCAGGGCCAGATCACGCGGCGTAAGCACAAGCGCAATCAGCTCATTGTCGATGCGGCTGACGAGGTCATCGCGTTAGTATCTCGCGATCGTAGGGGCGGCACGGAGGACACGATTGAGCGCGCGAAGAGAAAGGGTATCCCGATCAGGTTAGTGCCGGCCGCGGACTAATCCTCCAACAAAAAGCCCCGCCATCGCTGACGG
>CAXMLT010000582.1:0-5718 GCA_964194245.1 uncultured Hyphomicrobium sp. | reverse complement strand
ATGTGTATAAGAGACAGCTGATAGACAGCGGCTCGCCCGAAATCAAAGAAAAGATTGACATTTGTTTTGCAGAGCCTAGCTAACCTCGACCTTCGGCGGCACAGGGTCCGAGGCACGCCAAAAGGCAAAATTCGGGCCCAGAGACACAAAGCATGAGCAGCGCCCCCGTTAAGTCATTCGACCAGACCGCGAACGTGCGGCTTGCCGAGGTGAACAACCCCTCGAGCAAGGTTTTGCGGCTGCCCGCGAGCGAGCCCCTGCGGCTTGCCTGCGACCAGCTGCTCGCGCCCATCTCGGTCGCCTACCAGACCTACGGCGCGCTGAACTCGGGCAAATCGAACGCGGTTCTCGTCTGCCATGCGCTCACCGGCGATCAGTATGTCGCGAGCGAGCATCCGGTGACCAAGAAGCCCGGCTGGTGGGAGACGCTCGTCGGACCCGGCAAGCCGGTCGATACCAACCGCTTCTTCGTGATCTGCGCCAACATCCTCGGCGGCTGCATGGGCTCGACCGGCCCGGCCTCGACCGACCCTCGCACGGGCAACCCCTACGGCCTCAATTTTCCCGTCATCACCATCGGCGACATGGTGAATGCACAGGTGCGCCTCATCGACCACCTTGGTATCGACCAGCTCTTCTGCGTCATCGGCGGCTCCATGGGTGGCATGCAGGTGCTGGAATGGGCGTCCAGCCATTCCGAGCGTGTTTTCTCCGCGGTGCCGATCGCGACTGCGGCCTGGCATTCCTCGCAGAACATCGCCTTCCACGAGGTGGGGCGCCAGGCCGTGATGGCCGATCCCGACTGGTGCGGCGGCGACTATCACGCCCACGGCAAGATCCCTCGCAACGGGCTCGCGGTCGCGCGCATGGCCGCGCACATCACCTATCTCTCCGAAGAGGCGTTGCACCGCAAGTTCGGCCGCAGCCTGCAGGAGCGCTCGCGCGTCACCTTCTCGTTCAACGCCGACTTCCAGGTGGAGAGCTACCTGCGCCACCAGGGCTCGACCTTCGTCGACCGCTTCGACCCCAATAGCTACCTCTACATCACGCGGGCGATGGACTACTTCGATCTCGCGGCCGAGCATGGCGACGTGCTGGCAGGCGCCTTCCGCGGAACGAAGACGCGCTTCTGCGTCGTCTCCTTCACGAGCGACTGGCTCTACCCGACGCGCGAGAGCCGCGAGATCGTGCAAGCCCTCAACGCGGTCGCGGCCAACGTGTCGTTCGTGGAGATCGAGACCAACAACGGTCACGATTCATTCCTGCTCGAAGAGCCGGTGTTCTTCGCCACCATCCGCGGCTTCTTGAACGCGGCCGGCGTGAAACGCGGCCTCAAGGGCTAGCGCGGGGCCACTCCTTCATGCTCAAGCTCGAGACCCCGATCAAAGGCGCGCACCGCGTCGACCACCTACTCATCGCCGAGATGGTCGAGCCCGGCTCGCGCGTGCTCGACGTCGGCTGCGGCGACGGCGCGCTGCTGCAGCTCTTGGCGGATACACGTTCGACCGACGGGCGCGGCGTGGAATTGTCGCGCGACCGCGTCAACGCCTGCGTGACCCGCGGCCTTTCGGTCATCCAGGGCGACGCCGATCGCGACCTCGCCGACTATCCCGATCAGGCCTTCGACTACGCGATCCTGAGCCTCACCATCCAGGCAACACGCTACCCCAAGACCGTGCTCGAGAACCTTTTGCGCATCGGGCACCGGGCCATCGTGTCGTTCCCGAACTTCGGCCACTGGCGCATCCGCGCCGAGTTGCTGCTGACCGGCCGCATGCCGCAGACGCAGAACCTGCCCGAGCCGTGGTACACGAGCCCCGACGCGCATCTGTGCACGATCAAGGATTTCGCCGATCTCGTCAGCCTTGTGGACGCCGAGGTGGAATCGGCCGTCGCCTTCAACACCTCGGGCCAGCGGCTGCCCATCCGCCACTCGATCTCGCTGCAGAACCTGTTTGGCGAGAAGGCCGTGTTCCTTATGCGCAAGCGCGGCAGCCGTTAGCTCGCGCGACCGCCGATGGTCACGAAGTCGCGCAAGGCCCGCGCCTTCGTCGGCTTGCCGATGGGCGCCATCAGCTCCTTTCGCGCCTCTACGATAATGACACCGCAAAAGGCCGGGGAAAGCGCCTCGCCGACGCGCTCCCACGCCGTTGCCGAACGCAGGAGGACGCGCAGATCGACGGGTGGGACGTATAGCGCGCCGCCCCAGTCGGACGGCGTGAACAGGGCCTCAATCAGCAGCGCCTCGAGCTGGCGCCGGCTATATGGGCGTCCTTGGCCGAAGGGCGTCTTGTCGAGCCTAGCCCAAACTCCGCGGCGGTTCGGCACGACGAGTATGAGGCGGCCTTCCGGGGCAAGCACACGCCACATCTCGCGCAAGAGCGGCCGCACCCGCTCCGCGGTTTCCAGGCAATGCACCGCGAGCAGGCGGTCGACCGAGCCATCGGCCAACGGCAGGTGGTCCTCTTCGACGAGAGCCGACCGCACCGGAGCGTCGCGCGGCCACACGATCGCGCCCTGCGCCTCCGGCATCAGCGCCCCGATACGCTGCGCCTCTCCGCGGAAGGCGCCGAGGTAGGGACAGGCATACCCGAGGCCGATGAGGGTGGCGCCGTGCAAGCCGCGCCAGCGCGCGCGGATGCGGTGCGTCAGCAGCCGGCGTACCGCCTGGCCGATCGCGGTCGAATAGAACTCCCGAAGGTCGCCGGCGTCGAGTTGCATCGATTGCCCAGAGCTGTCCGCGGCGGCCGCGTTTCCAACAGGCGGATCATGCCGCAATTCAAGCCGTTGTGGCAGGTGCGTTGTCATCACGAGATGGCACCGTTAGGGTCGCCTCCCCGAACGCTGCCGCACGAAAGTTACCCCCGTATGCCCAAGCTCGAGATTGAGCAGTTCCCCTGTCTATCCGACAATTACGCCGTGCTCATTCACGATGCGGAAAGCGGACTTACCGCTTCGATCGACGCCCCCGACGCTAAGGCGATCCTGGAGCGCCTCGACGCCAAGGGCTGGCGGCTCACGCACGTGCTCAACACCCATCACCACGGCGACCACACCGGCGGCAACCAGCGCCTCAAGGAGGCTACTGGCTGCACTATTATCGGCCCGCTGGCGGAAGCCGACCGCATCCCGGGCATCGACGTCGCCGTCTCAGAAGGGGACGAGATCCCCTTCGGCGCCTTCAAGATCAAGGTCATCGAGACCCCGGGGCATACGGTTGGGCACGTCGCCTACTGGATCCACGAGGCGCGCGTCGCCTTTGTGGGCGATACGCTGTTTGCCATGGGCGCCGGCCGCATCTTCGAAGGCAACGCTGAGATGATGTGGAAATCGCTGAAAAAGCTCATGGCGCTGCCGCGCGACACGGAGATCTACTGCGGGCACGAGTATACCGCCGCGAACGCGCGCTTTGCGCTCACCGTCGATCCCGAGAACGCCGCGCTGCAGAACCGCGCCAAGGAAGTCGACCAGTTGCGCGACAAGAACAAGCCAACGCTGCCGACGCGGCTCGACCGGGAGCTCGAGACGAACCCGTTCCTGCGGCCGCACGTAACTGCCATTCGCGCCATCCTCGGCATGCCGTATGCGCCCGACTGGAAGGTGTTTGCCGCAATCCGTGAGCGCAAGAACAAATCCTGATGACCGTGCTCGCCGCCGCCGACGTGATCCGCCTGCTCGGGCTCATGCCTCATCCCGAGGGCGGGCACTTCCGCGAGACCTTCCGCGATCAGCGCAGCGATGGCGGCCGCGCCGCCTCCACCGCCATCTATTTTCTTCTGGCGGAAGGCGAGGTCTCGCGCTGGCACCGTGTCGACGCGGTGGAAGTTTGGCATTGGCATGCCGGTGCGCCGCTGGAGCTCGCGATCGCGGCACCAACGGATGCACCTAGCCGCATCCGCTTGGGGAACGATCTCGGCACCGGCGAGCGTCCGCAGGCAGTTGTGCCGGCAGGCCACTGGCAGAGCGCCAAGAGCCTCGGCGCCTGGACGCTTGTTGGTTGCACGGTCGCGCCCGGCTTCGACTTCGTCGGGTTCGACCTCGCGCCGCTTGGATTCGAGCCCGGAGCTGCCTCTGAATGATGTTGCCGGAGGGGCGCAAAAGTGGCTTTTCCACCATTAACGAACCGGGGCGCACTTTCGTAAGCCATTAAAACTAATAGAATTTCTCGCATTGATCACCGTTGCGTCCACCCCGCGCTTGCCGCCCCCAGCCGACTCATAAACAGTTGCCGCTACTCGATTCGAATCACGGCTAGCGGGGGTTGCCGGTTATGCAGAGGGAGTCACTTGGGCCCATTCTGACGACAGTTTTCGTCGACTACGACAACGTTTACCTGTCCTTGAAACGCAAGAACGAGGAAGCGGCCAAGCGCTTCTCCAAGGACGCGGCCCGCTGGATCAAGGAGATCGAGTCTGGGCGCTTGATGACCCCGACCAACGGCCCAGCCGAGACGCGCCAGCGCCGCATTGTCATCAACCGCTGCTACGGCAATCCTGTCCCCCGTCGCAACCAGAGCGACAACTCCACCGACATGAGCTCGTTCCCTTTCGTGCGCCATCACTTCCTGCGCGCCGGATTCGAGGTGATCGACTGCCCGCCGCTCACCGCGCAGCTCAAGAACTCGGCCGATATCCGCATGGTGATGGACGTGCGCGACATCCTCACCCATGACACCTATTTCAACGAGTTCGTCATCCTCTCGGGTGATGCCGACTTCACGCCCGTGTTGCACCGGCTGCGTTCGCACGCGCGCCGCACGGTGATCTATTCGAACGACAACACGGCCGCGCCCTACACGGCGATCTGTGACGCAGAGATCCGCGAGAGCGACTTCCTCGCGCTGCTGCTCGAGGGTCAGATCCCGGGACGGGCAGAGCCTCAGCAGGTGGAGAAGCGACCCGAGCAGGCCGCGCTCCCCAGCAGCATGAGCCTCGAGGCTGCGCGCAAGGATATCCTCGCTGAGGTCATCGCGGTCGTCCGCGCGACCAACCACCCCGTGCCGCTCGAAGCGCTTGCTGATCGCGCCGTGCGCAACCTCGGATACGATAAGACCGTGGGCTCCGCCTGGGGCGGCGTCGGCGGCTTCCGCGACCTGCTCGCCAAGGGGCTGCCCGAGGACATCCGCCTCAGCGACCAACCGCCTTACTACGTCTATGACACCACGCGTACTGCCCGGAGCGAAACCCGCCAGGTAGAGGCGCGGCCCGAGCCACGTACCCCCGAACCCTCACGTACCCCCGAACCGTTACGTCAAGAAGCCACCGCCGCCCCGATGCAGCGCTCGCTTCCTCCGCTGCTGGGTGCCGCGCAACCCGCTCAGCGTCCCGTTGCTGCGCCATCCGGGCCCCCCGCCCAGGCGCAGCGCGGTCCGCTGGCCCCGGCGCAGTCCGAAGCCCTCTCGGGCCAGCCGGGGCTTCCTCGCTCGCAGCCACAGGCTCCACAGCGGGCCGGCGACAGCGCGGCCGCGATCCAGCAGTCGATCGCGCGCATCCACGAGGCTAGCCAGGCGCCGACGCTGTCGCCGCCCGACTACCGCACGCTGTTCGAAGTCATGGCGCAAGAGATCTCCGCCAATGGGCTCACCGGCTCGCAGACGCTCGTCAACATCGGCAAGCGCGCGCACGACGTTGGCGTCGAGGTTCGCCGCGACGACGCGCGGTTCGTGCTCGATGTCGTGAGCGAGGCCGATCCATGGTTCGACCAGGGCGTATCGGCGGG
>CAXMLT010000581.1:0-3988 GCA_964194245.1 uncultured Hyphomicrobium sp. | reverse complement strand
GCTCTATGAGCGCGATTTCGGCTCGCGGAAATCGGTCAAGGACTACAGGAGCCTCAAGGGCGCCTCGCAGCGCGTGGTCGCAGCGCCGCTCATGGCTACGCGCCGTTCGCTCACGCGCTATGGCGAGCCGCGCAACCATCAGTACGCCTGGATCGGAGCCTTCATAGCGAAGCGCGCGCAAGTGCTCATCGCAATTTGGGACGGCGCTCCGGCGCGCGGCACCGGCGGCACGGCGTATGTCGTCGATTGGTTTCTTTCAGGCCGCGTGCCGGGCGCCTATCGCCTCTCGAAGGCGCCGCGCGTGCCTTCGCGTAAGCGCGTTGCCGGGACGCTTGTGCACATAGATCCGCGCACGCGGAAGGTGCGGCGGCGGCGACGCTCACGAGCGCGCGGGTAGGCGCAGGCTCTTCAGCCGGTCAAGCGCCAGATCGGGCGCCACCTTGCGCAGTGCGATCCACTCCCGGTGCTCCGACGAGATCTGGCTCTGCACCAGCGCAACGAACGCCAGCACCGCCTCGCGTGCAGCGTCCGCCTGACCGGGTGCGCCATCAGAAGCCGCTGCGGCGGCGCGCGCCTCCTCCAGCGGCCGTCCGGCGAGCGCGTCGAGGTTGTCCGCGGTCGTGCGGTAGCGCGCGGCGTTGCGCTCATCGAGCGACATCACCGCGAAGGCGGCGAGCAGGCCTTGCAGGGACGCGGCGATGATGCCGATGCCCAGAAAGGTGCGCTGCGCCTCCTCGCTCCGGTTCGGCATGTGGGCTGTGAGCTCGGCGAGCGGGGCTGGGAGCCAGGCCGTACCCTTGATGCTCCACACCAACGGAAAGGCCGCAAGAGCGATCAGCAGGAATGCGACGAGCCGCCACCACCAGGCGGCGCGGGCTGCGGCCGCGTGCTGCTCCCCGCGCTCGCGATAGTATTTGCGCTCAACGTCGAGCAGGTGTCGGCGGAAATATTCGAGCTGCTGCGCGAGCAGCGGCACGGTGCCCGGCGCCGCTGTCGCCCGTTCAGCCATGATCTTGTTGAACAGCTCGCCGCGAAAATTCTCCGCATCCGCGCGCTTCAGCATCCAGGCTTCGAAGGGCTGCATTCCGCCGATGACGAGCGAGGTGCCCAGCGAGACGAGCAGCAGCACCGCCTGCGTGGCCGCCGCTGCGCTCAGCACGCTGCCGGGGCCGAGCCAATGCACGAGCATCAGCACGAGGCTGCCGATGAGCGCCGCGCCGAAGCCGGTCCAGGCCGCGATGCGGGCAAGCCGCTTGTAGGTCTTCTGTGCCCGGGCCGCCGCTGCGTCGCAGGTGTGATACTCATCGACGATCCTCTCGATCTCGGGCTTCAGCAGAATTTGCTTCAGCGCCCCGGCGCCGGGCGGCAGAGCCTTGGCGTCCTCCTTCGGATCGATGCGCCAGCTCGTCGGCGGATCGATCCCCACCAGCTCCTTGGCCTGCTGCGTGACGCTGTTCATGGCAGCTCCCCCGAGACCCAACCGCGCTTAGCTTGATCGCTCGGGGGAACGAGGACAAGCCTCGCCGCGGGACAGCCGCGCACGAACCGGAGCGCTACCACCCGCGGGTGAGGACCGATTTCCTTAGGAGGGTCTTAGTCGAGCCCGGTCGAGCGCCACGTCGAGGTCGCCTTGCAGCGCCGGCACACGCGCTCGCCCGCCCAGGCGCTCGGGAACGGCGTCTTGCAGATCAGGCACTTGCGGGTCTTTTCCTCGCCCGCCCGGTGCAGTTCCTCGTACTCCTCGGAGACAGCCGAGGTCGTCTCCTCGGGGTTGACCCGGGACTCGAGGGTGTCGCTAATGTCCTTCAAACTACTCAAGGTCGTCTCTCAAATCTCCGGCTTGCGCTTTCTCCGCAACAGTCGCCGGCGTTCAAAACCGTTCCCGGAACGAAACCGCGCACGGCACGTTCGGTCGGAAACGGTGGCATTTTAGGTAAATGGCCTATTTCCACCGGAAGGCGCGGAGTCCGGCGAACGGCCGCTATATGGGGCCGAAACGGTGAAATATCAAGAAAGTAGTTTCCAGCAAGTTAGCTAAAGACGTGAAAATCCAGTCCGTTAGTACTGCAATAAGGCCCTAACAGCGCTCATAAAAGGAAGTTGCGCCATGCCGATGAGCCCCGCGCCGAGAGCTTCGGGTCCTTCCGCCGTTCCCGGGCAATGTGGGGATAAGCGCCCGCACGGCCGAGGCGCGGCCGCGCGTTCCCCAGGCCGATCCCGCCGGCGCTGCCTTTCGAGGGCCGCGACCCTGCGGCGATCCCCGAGACGCGAACCTGCGGCTTCGTTGCCGAGTTGCTCGGCTTCCCCATCGCTGGCGAGCCTGCTGAAGGTCCTCGAGGAGCGCGGCCTCGTCTCGACCGATGCCCATTCGGGCCTCCGCCTCACAGACCTTGCCGGCCTGGAGAAGCTGGCCCGCGCCTAAAGCGCCCGCACTTGATCGGGTGCATTGGACTTCCTCCCGTTCATACTTATGTTCTGCGTCCGTACCGCCTGCGCTTTTCGCGCGGCGCTGCGGATTTCGTAAGCGCCGGGTGAGCCCATGGACGACGATTTTCCCGACCGGTGGATGTGGTCCGAGGCCTGCGCCATGTTGGCCCGCGCCGACCGGCTGCACCAGCAGATGTTCCAGCCCGTGCTCTCGGGCGCGCGCCCTCCCGCATGGGAACCGCCGGCCGATGTGCTCGAGACCGAGCGCGAGGTTCTCGTGATCGTGGCGCTGCCGGGCGTCAACGCCGATCGTGTCGAGGCCGCGATCGAAGGTCCAGAGCTCGTGCTCAAGGGTACGCGGACGCTTCCCGCCGAGCTCGCGACCGCCGTCATCCATCGCCTCGAGCTGCCGCAGGGGCGCTTCGAGCGCCGGCTGCGTCTGCCGAACGGGCGCTACAACGATATTCGCCGCACCTCGGCCGATGGTTGTCTGCTGGTGGTGCTGAAAAAAGTGGAGGCCACACGTGGCTGAAATGGAAACCAAAGGTGCAACCGGGTCATCGGGCGAGCGGCGATCCGCAACCCTGCCGCCGCTGCCCTCCGATGCCATCGCCATCATCCCGGTGCGCGACATCACGCTGTTCCCCGGCGTCGTCATGCCGGTGACGGTCGGGCGTGAGCGCTCGATCGCGGCTGCCCAGCACGCCGTGCGCGAGCAGCGGCAGATCGGGCTCCTGATGCAGCGCGATCGTGATGTCGCCGATCCGCTGCCCGTCGACCTGCACCGCATGGGCACCGTTGCCAACGTCATGCGCTACGTCACCGCGCCCGATGGTTCGCACCACCTCGTCGCCCAGGGGGACGAGCGCTTCCAGGCGCTCGAGTTCCTCTCCGGCTGGCCGTTCCTGGTCGCGCGCGTCCAGCGCATCTCGGACCAGGAGCCGAAGACGCCCGAGATGGAGGCGCGCTTCCTGAACCTGCAGCGCCAGACGCTGGAGGCGCTCGAGCTCTTACCGCAGGTGCCGGCCGAGTTGACGACTGCTGTGCAGAGCCTGCGCTCGGCGGGCTCGCTCGCCGATTTTGCGACCGCCTACATGGATCTGAAGCCCGACGAGAAGCAGGAGATCCTGGAGACGACCGACGTTTCGGCGCGCATGGACAAAGTCTCGCGGCTGCTCGCGCACCGCATCGAGGTTCTGCGCCTGTCGCAGGAGATCGGCCGGCAGACCAAGGCTGCGCTCGACGAGCGCCAGCGCGAGGTCTTGCTACGCGAGCAGATGGCCGCGATCCAACGCCAGCTCGGCGAAGGCGAGCAGGGCAAGGCGCAGGAGATGAGCGAGCTCAGCCGGGCGATCGCCAAGGCCGGAATGCCGAAGGAGGTCGAGGACCAGGCCAAGAAGGAGCTGCGCCGGCTCGAGCGCATGCCCGAGGCCGCGGCCGAGTACGGCATGGTCCGCACCTACCTCGACTGGCTCATCGAGTTGCCATGGGCTCTGCCCGAGGAGCAGCCGATCGATATCGCGCAGGCACGCAAGATCCTCGACGAGGACCACTACGGCCT
>CAXMLT010000580.1:0-6525 GCA_964194245.1 uncultured Hyphomicrobium sp. | reverse complement strand
CTTGATGTTGGCGACTTGAGCCCAGTGATAGGGGAGCGCACCCCCGATAAAGCCTTCCGGTGCCTGTGGCACCATCGTGAAGTAGATCTTCCAGTTCTTGTATCGGACCGCCGACGGGTCCTTGCCTGAATAGTAGAAGAAGGTATCACGCGCCGACTTGTCGGATTTGCCAGTGAGATAGTCGATCTGGTTGACACCATCGAGGGTGGTCTTGACGATGCCGGGATAGGCACCCTTCTCGATCTGCTTCTTCAATTCGTTGCCCTTGGCACCGCCGGCAATTTCAACGAACGTGGGTAGCCAGTCGAGCGACGAGAAGATGTCATTCTTGATCGTGCCCGGTTTGATGTGGCCCGGCCAACGAACGACCAGCGGAGCGCGCATGCCGCCTTCCCAGGTGGTCAGTTTGCCGCCCTGGAAGGGCGTGGTGCCGCCGTCCGGGTAAGTGATGACCTCGGCACCGTTGTCGGTCGTGAAGGCGATGATCGTGTTGTCGAGCTGGCCCATGTCCTCCAGCTTTTTCAGGACGTAGCCGATGTTGTCGTCCATCTGCTTCATGCCGGCTTCGTTGACGCCCCAGTCCTTACCGCCCTTCTCGCCCACCATGTCCATGTACTTGTCCGACAGCACGGTCGTGATGTGCATGCGGGCTGGGTTGTACCAGACGAAGAAGGGCTTGTTGGTCTTCTTGGGGTCGTTGCGATCGAGGAAGTCGATCACCTTGGCCGAAATCTCCTCGTCCACCGTTTTCGACCGCTCTAAGGTCAACGGACCCTCGTCCTTGCAGGTCTGGTTCGCCGCTGTCCCGTCGGAGGACTTGCACCACAGCACCGGACGCGGAGGTGTCAGGCAAGGCGTCGTCTGGGGATCGACGGCGCCAGGAACCTCAGGTAGGCCGGGGATGGGCGTGTTTTTGCATGGCGGAGCCACGGTCTGCTCGGTCGGCGTCTTGTTGATGTCGGGGAAGCTTACCCCTTGCATCGCGTCGAGGTGATAGAGATAGCCCCAGAATTCGTGGAAGCCGTGCGCGGTCGGCAGAGCGTCCGTGTGGTCACCGAGGTGGTTCTTGCCGACTCGCCGGTGTTGTAGCCGAGATCACGCAGGAACCATGCGAGCGCCGGAGTGCCCGGTCGCAAATAGGAAGGGCTGCCAGGGAGCTGGGGCGGGATCATGCCGGTCCGCAGCGGATGCATGCCGGTGAAGAACGCATTGCGCCCCGCCGTGCAGCTCTGCTCGGCATAATAGGTCATGAAGATCGCACCATCATTGCCGATGCGGTCGATGTTGGGCGTTTCGCCCACCGCGAGGCCGCGGTGATAGATGCTCGGCTGCATAAAGCCGATGTCGTCGCCCATGATGAAGAATGTTGGGTTGGGCTCCTTGGGCCACTGCGGGGGCGGATAGCGGCATGGCAAGAAGGGCAGCGCTCGCCGCCAATTGCATCGGTAGCTTGAGGATCAAAGAGGACGCGTTCGATACCTCCTAACCGTTCGAGGTAGATGCCCGTCCGTCTATTCTTCCGCTTTCCCGGAAGTCGCCCGATGTTCTATCTCCAATTGCGAGACTTGGGAATGAACATCGGTGTACGAACTTATTCGACCGCGAGTCGACTGCATGGTTAATGGGACTCTGCTGACAGTCCACCCGGAGCATAAGAAATGAAAAAGCTTCCAGGTAAAATGGCGCTCGGCGCGATTTCATTTCGTTTGCGCTCTTGCCCGCACTCGCTGTCGAGGAGGTGCCCGCGGAGATCCTTGCGGCACAGATCCGCGACCAAGGATATATCTGCAACAAAGCGCTGAGCGCCGAGAGGGATCAGAAGCTCTCTAAGCCGGATGAAGCCGCCTGGGTTCTCAAATGCGACAACGCCTCGTACAGGGTGAGGCTCATTCCCGACATGGCCGCCAAAGTTGAGCGGTTGAACTGAAGTCCCAATGTCTCCTCTGGCCTGGCCCGCCGAATTCAGATGCCCTTCAGTGGGTCCGCTGTTGGTGGATGAGCTGACGCGGATCAAGACTACGTGCTAACCTCGGGCAACGGCACGCCGGCAGCGGTGAAGGCCGCGCGTTGGCGCGCCTCGACCTCGGCGAGCCTGAACCCCTCGATCGTCTCGTTGAACAGGCGATACCAGTTCTGCCGCGCGTCGAGGTGCAGGAACACGCCGCCGAGCCCGATCGCAGCGCGATCCATGAACACGAACTCGCGCGGCACCGTCACCGGTCCCTTCTCGCGCAAGATCTTGTGCACGCGATGGGCCTCCTTGCGCCCGTACTCGGCCGGCGTGGTGCCCTCGTCGATGGCGCGCTCGCGGTCGTCGAGCAGCGGGCCGTAGATGAAACGCGCCCAGATATTCAAGGCCTCGATCAACTCGGCCGAGAGCCCGCGGAAGCCCCAGGTTTCGTAGGCGTGCACGACGAGGTCGCGGTTGCCGGTAAGCAGGCCATTGTAGAGGTCGATGACGCCCTGGACGAACGAGGGATGGAAGCTGCGGATGCAGCCGTAGTCGAGCAGGTTGATCCCGGCGGCGTGGCCCACAGTTGTCTGGCGTGGACTGTCTCCGTCACTCGCATCGAAAATAGTGTAGTTGCCGAGGTGCGGATCGCCGTGGATGACGCCGTAATGGCTGAAGGGGAACCACCAGGCGCGGAACATCGCGCGCGCTATCGCATTGCGGTCCTCGAGCGGTGCCGGCTTGTAGTCGAGCAGCTTGCGGCCCTCGAGCCACGTCATGGTGAGGAGGCGCTTCGTCGACAGCTCGGGAAGGACGTCGGGCACGCGAATGCGCTCATCGCTCGCGAAGATGGTGCGGTAGAGGCGCATGTGGCGCGCTTCCAGCTCGTAGTCGAGCTCCTCACGCAGGCGCGCCGCAATCTCTTTCTGGATCTCGCCCGTCGCGACGCCGGGGTCCATGCGCGCGTGGATGGCGAAGATGGCCTTGAGTTGCGTGAGATCGGCTTCCACCGCCGACGGCATGTCCGGATACTGCAGCTTGACCGCGAGGCGGCGGCCATCGTGCGCGACCGCCCGGTGCACCTGGCCGAGCGAGGCCGACGCCGCGGCCTCCATTTCGAAGCTCTTGAAACGCGCCGCCCAGTCGGGCCCCAGCTCCGCGGCAAGCCGCCGCTTCACGAAGGCCGGTCCCATCGAGGGAGCCGCGGACTGAAGCTGCATGAGCTCACGCGCGTATTCGGCCGGCAGCGCCTCGGGGATGGTCGAGAGAAATTGCGCGACCTTCATCAGCGGGCCTTTCAGGCCGCCGAGTGTCGCCGCGAGATCGGCCGCCGCACGCGCAGGGTCGTAGTCGCGCCCCAGCAGCCGGCCGCCGGCGACGCGCGCGGCAACGGCGCCGACGTTGGTGCCGACGCGGACGTAGCGCGCGGCCCGCGCTGAAAACCTGTTCTCCTCGTTCGCCATCGCTGAATTTCCCGGGGGAACGCCCGCGCTCGTGGCGCTCTGGGCATATCGGGGGGTGCCGTCAGCCGCGCAAGGTAGCCGCGTCTTAGACCGCGACCTGAGTGCCGACCTCGACGACGCGATCGGTCGGTATCTGGAAGTAAGTCGTCGCGTCCTGGGCGCTGCGGGCGAGCGCCACAAACAGGCGGTCCTGCCAGCCGGGCATCTCCGACTTGGGCGTCACCTTCAAGTTGCGGCGCGACAGGAAGAACGAGGTGGCGCTGATGTCGACGTTGAGGTCCTTGCGCCGGCACTGATCGAAGATCTTGGGCACGCTCGGCGTCTCCATGAAGCCGTAGCGGGCGATCACCCGGATGAACGTGTCGCTGACGCGATCGACGGTCACGCGCTCGTAGCGCGGCACGCGTGGGGTGTCCTCGGTCTTGATCGAGAGGATGATGTTGCGCTCGTGCAGCACGCGGTTGTGCTTCAGGTTGTGCATGAGGGCCGTCGGCGCGGCAGTGGGGTCGCCGGTGAAGAATACCGCCGTGCCCGGTACGCGGTGAGGGGGCTTCGCCTCGAGCTTGCGCAGGAGCCAGTCGAGATCGGCCTCGTTCTTGCGCGTCTGCTTGGTGAGGAGGCGTGAGCCTCTGACCCAAGTGACGATCAGGAGAGCGACGCAGCTAGCCATCAGCAGAGGGACCCAGGCGCCCTCGAAAAGCTTCAGCATGTTCGCCGCGAAAAACGCCTGCTCGACGAGGAGGAGCGGCACGATCAGGACAAGGACCTGCCAGAGCTTCCATCCCCACATCCGCCAGATGACGAAAAATGCCATGAGCGACGCGATGATCATCTGTGCCGTGACGGCAACACCGTACGCAGAGGCCAGACTGCTCGAGTTCTTAAACAACAGCACCATCAGCATGACGGCTACGAGCAGAATCCAGTTCACGCGCGGCATGTAGATCTGCCCGGAGACGGATTCGGATGTGTGCGTGATGCCGAAGCGAGGCAACAAGCCGAGCTGGATCGCCTGGCGTGTTAGCGAGAAAGCGCCGGTGATCACCGCCTGGCTGGCGATGATGGTGGCGAGCGTCGCGAGGATGACCATGGGAACGAGCGCCCACTCAGGATAGAGGAGATAGAACGGGTTCTCGATCGCCTCGGGACGCGCAAGGACTAGTGCGCCCTGGCCGAAGTAATTGATGATCAGCGAGGGTAGCACGACCGCGAACCAAGCGATCTGGATCGGCTTGCGGCCGAAGTGACCGAGATCGGCGTAGAGCGCCTCCGCGCCCGTGACCGCCAGGAAGACGAGACCGAGAACGGTGAGCCCGACAAGACCGTGGCTCACGAGGAAGCGGATGCCGTACCAGGGATTGACGGCGACGAGCACGTCGGGATTGGCGACCACATGGACGAGGCCGCCAACCGTGATTACGGCAAACCAGATGACCATAATCGGCCCGAACAGGGTAGCCACTGCCGCCGTGCCGCGCGATTGAGCAGCAAACAGGCAAATCAGAATCACGGCAGCGAGCGGTAGGACTATGTCTGCGAACGCCGGCGAGACGAGCTTCAAACCTTCCACGGCAGACAAAACTGAAATCGCCGGCGTGATCACGGCATCGCCGTAGAAGAACGAGGCGCCCGCGATGCCGAGCCCCAAGAGAACGGGCGCACTGCGCTTTGCTACGGACTGACCGAGCGCCATGAGCGCGAAGGTGCCGCCTTCGCCGTGGTTGTCGGCGCGCAACAGAATGATGACGTACTTGAGCGTGACGATGAGCAACAGTGCCCAGAGGATGAGCGAGAGCACGCCGAACACGGCTTCGCGGCCGGCAAAGCTCGAGGCCTTGGCCGCGATGATTGCTTCGTGGAAGGCGTAGAGCGGGCTCGTGCCGATGTCACCGTAGACGACGCCGACGGAACCGACGACGAGAGGCCAAAAATGCTTGTCGAGAGTGTCGTCGGGCTGCTCGAAGCCCTTCGCCAACTGCGATTGTGCCACCATGGCACCTCATGTTGAGCTGGCTGCAGTGCAGCAATGGCGCGCGCTTGTACCCAGTAATGGCGCCCGAGGGAAACCCCCTAATTCGCTCAGCCCCCCGCTTCGCGTTCTTGACAATGCCCGCTGAGTCTGGAGCGGGGACAAGGACTTGGGCCCCCGAGCGGCCGGCAGGCAACGTTATTCTGTCCCCGCGACAACTCGATGCTGCCGCGCACCTTTCAGACCGCCGCGTCGACCCGCTCCAGCTCGTCGATCATGCCCTCGATGACCTTGAGCCCCTTCTGCCAGAACTCGGGCCTGGACGCATCGAGCCCGAACGGTGCCAGGAGCTCGGAGTGGTGCTTCGTGCCGCCGGCTTTGAGCATATCGAAATACTTGCCCACGAAGCCCGGGTGCGCCTCCTCGTAGAGGCCATAGAGCGAGTTCACGAGGCAGTCCCCGAACGCGTAGGCATAGACGTAGAACGGCGAGTGTATGAAGTGCGGCACGTAGGTCCAGAACACCTCGTAGCCGGGTTTCAGCTCGACGCCCGGGCCTAGGCTTTCGGTCTGCACCTCGAGCCATATGGCGTTGAGCTGGTCGGGCGTCAGCTCGCCTTGCCGGCGCGCCTCGTGCACCTTGCGCTCGAAGGTGTAGAACGCGATCTGGCGTACCACCGTGTTGAGCATGTCCTCGACCTTGCCGGCGAGGAACGCCTTGCGCTCCTTGGGGTCGCGGATCTCCTTGAGTAGCGCTTTGAATGTCAGCATTTCGCCGAACACGGAGGCGGTCTCCGCCAGCGTCAGCGGCGTCGGTGCCATCAGCGCACCCTGCGGGCGCGCCAGCATCTGGTGCACGCCGTGGCCGAGCTCGTGCGCGAGCGTCATCACATCGCGCGGCTTGCCGAGGTAGTTGAGCAAAACGTAGGGGTGCACCGAGGGGACGGTCGAAGCCGAGAACGCGCCCGGCGCCTTGCCGGGCCGGATCGAGGCATCGATCCAGCGCTTGTCGAAAAACTCCTTGGCGACGTTCGCCATCTCGGGTGCAAACGCACCGTAGGCGCCGAGAACGAGCGAGCGCGCATCCGTCCAGGAGAACGTTCGCTCGGGCTTATCGGGCAGCGGCGCGTTGCGGTCCCAGTG
>CAXMLT010000579.1:0-2540 GCA_964194245.1 uncultured Hyphomicrobium sp. | reverse complement strand
GATGTGTATAAGAGACAGCCACTAACCTATCGTTTGTGACGAGATCGCGACGGCGGCGGCGTAGTGCCGTCGCCGTCATCGCTTGTTGCCTGGCTTGATGCCTGCGGCTCCGCCACCTTGAAGCCGGTGATCGACCAGGTGTCGCCCGCCTTTCCGGGTGAGGAGGCCGCAAGCACGCCGACGTAGCTTCCGCCCTTCGGCCGGTCGCCGGTGAATTTCGCAACCTGCCTGCCGTTGACCGAGACCACCACGCGGTCGCCTTTGGTGGCGACCCGGAGCGTGTTCTTGTCCTTCGGTCTTGTCTTGGCAACGTCGAGATCGGTCCAGGCGACCGGCCGCTTCTGCTGCACCTTGCCGTCGACGACGCGGGCAACCGTGAAGTGGCCGCTCTCGGTGATGACGGCCTGGTAGAAATTGCGGTCGTCCTTCACCCAGAACATTAGGCCGGCATAGCTCCTGATCGGATCGGACGTGTAGGACGTGAGCTGCGTAGTGGCGCAGGCGTCCACGTCGTCGAACACAAATGCGCGGTTCCAGCGCAGCGTGCGCGTCCCGGGCGCCGGGCTGAGCACCGCCTCGCCGGGAGCTATCGCGAGCCGGTCATCCTTCGGTCCCCACGCCGGATCGTGGACCGTGAAGGTGTCCTCCAACAGCGCCTTGCCCGTACCGCAGTCGGCGGGCGGCTTTGCCGTGCGGGCGGCAACATCCGCGGCCGCGGGTTGAGGGCCGGTAAGCGAAGCCGGCACATTGGTGATCTTCAGGCCGGAGAGCTGCCAGCTGTTGGTCGCATCTGGCGCGGACGCCGCAACAAGACCGATATGGCTCGGAACGCCGGGAGCCTGTGCGCGGAAGCGCGCAACCTCCGCGCCGTTGATGCTCGCTGTCACGAATTGCCCTTCGAGCATGAGCCGCAGGGTGTTCTTCTCACCCGCGCCGAGCTTTAGGGCCTCCGTCTTGGTCCATGGGATCGGCGGGACCGCGACGAGCGCGCCGCGCACCTTGCGCGCGATCGAGAAGAACCCGTTCGGCGCGACCACGAACTCGTAGAAATCGTCTTTGCCGGTGACCCAGAACAGCAGACCTGCATAAGTGCGCGAGGTATCGGCGGTGTTTGCCGGCATGGTCAGTGTCACGCACGCGTCCGCATCGCCAACGGACAGGCTCGCGTCCCAGCGCGCGGTCTGCGTGCCCGGTTGTGGCGCAAACGTCGCCTCGCTTCCCGAAACCTGGAACTGCGCGTCCGCGTCTCCCCAGCCCATCTCGCCGGTCTTGAACGCACCTTCGAGATAGACAGACTGCCCCCCGCACGCGGTCGCCGGGGAGTAGGCGAGCAGCAGAAGGCCGACGGCGGTCAGCGGACGTCGCGGCATGCGGCGGGGCTCTCCTGTCCTCGACTCCGCTCAAGCTGCAGTATGCCCCAGAATAGGCAAGACCGAACCCGTATCAGCTCGTGACCGACCCGAACCGCGCCGCGGCGCAATAAAAATTTCGGCGACCGGCATCTCGAACTGTGGACGAATCGCTTACTGTTCGCCTCGTGAGGGGGTCGGCCCCTGCTCAGGCTCCGTGCTCTGGAGCCCGGGTTTAGTGCGCGTCAGAGAAGGGAGGGCCTGAAGCCCTTGTCTCTGAGCCAGGACTTACAAACGACTGGCACTCTTGGCCGGTTGGGCGCGTGGCGGGCATGGATAGGGCCGCCCGAGGGAGCGTCTGACGGCTACCACTGCCGACCTCCGACAAGCCCTGTCCGCGACCACCGCATCCACCTGCGACCTCCGATCTCCATTGTCAGCGAGCCGGGCCTGCCCCGGCTGGCTCGTCGGCGCGTGATGGCAGACCGGAGCATGCCGGCATTGGATGCGACACACACCGGAAGATGGAGTGGCAAATGCTGAAGCGCCTTCATCGATCGAAGGTTCTCTCCGCCGTATCTTCAAGTTCGTGCGTCGCGTTCTCGCTTCGGCCCGAACTGGAACGGAAGGGAATTCTCCTGTGGCGCCAAAAACAGATGCATCCTCCGTGTATGGCTTAATGGGGCACTAGCCGGCACCGGGGTGCGACCTTAGCTGGCCACAAAAATCAAGGCCGGTCCGATGGACCGGCCTTTTTTAGTTTCGCGAGATTGCATCGGCCCTTGAGACAAGCCGCCGGTCACATCGGGAGCTGCGCCATCTGGCTACTGAAATACTTGTCGATCGCGGTCATAATCGAATCCGAGACCTTGTCGCGCCAGATGTCCGATTTCAGATTCTCGGCGTCCTGCTTGTTGGTGACGTAGGCGAGCTCGATCAGGACCGAGGGGAACTGCGCCGTCTTGAGCACGCGGAAGCCGGCGGTCTGGTCGGGCTCGTTGCGCAGCGCGGTGCTTGCGCCCATACCCTCGATGACGGAGCGCGCAAAGACGCTGGTGCGGTCGTGGGTGGCGTCGACCTCTCGCCCGGCAAGATCTGAGAGGATGCTCTTCACCGCGTCAACGTCGTCGCTCACCTGCTTCACGATCTCCGCCTCCGCGCGCGATAGTATGTTGCTCGAGATCTCGCCCT
>CAXMLT010000578.1:0-9225 GCA_964194245.1 uncultured Hyphomicrobium sp. | reverse complement strand
CGCCTAGAGTGCGACATCGAAGCCCGTTTCCTCGCTGACCTTGACCTGTCCCTCCCCGAACAATCCGCGTTGCCTAAGTCGTTTGGCCTCTGGTGGAGCGAGCTGGAACGCTGGTCGGTCATGTTCAACCAACTGGCAAGCACGGCCATTGACATCAGCGGTGGCAAGTATCCCGTGGTGCTCCTAGGAAGCGTTGCGGCTGTCTCCTACGGTATACAAAAGTGTCCGGCGAATCGGCCCGACCAACATCCGCGCCCTTACCTGCGCGTAGCCAACGTGCAGCGTGGCGAACTGGACCTGCGTGAAATCAAGTACATCGACGTGCCAGACAAGGAATTCGTGGGTCTGCGGCTTGAGTCCGGGGACATGCTCTTTGTCGAAGGCAATGGCAGCCGAGAAGAACTCGGACGCTGTGCCTTGTGGAACGGAGAAATCCCGGATTGTGTTCATCAGAACCATATTCTCAAGGTCCGCCCGGATGCATCGCGATTGCTTTCTCCGTTCGCTATGACCTGGTTCAACACGGCGACCGGGAAGGACCATTTTTTCCGCAATGTCAAAACGTCATCGGGACTCGGTAGCATCAATTCGACGGAACTTCGGGCGGCCCCGATTCCCCTACCCCCGCTGCCGGTTCAGCAAGCGATGATGAAGCGCGTCGAAGCCGGACGAGCGGAAATCGCGCGACTCAAGACCGACGCCCAGGCCCGCGCCGCGGCGGCCAGAGCCGATATAGAAGCGATGATCCTGGGCGCGATATGATGGAGCTGCAAACAGATCGCAAATCGACGCTGGGAGTACTCTTAACGAATAGTGTCTTTTGTAAAAAGTGTGCTATACAGCCTCCAGCATTCATCGGACAAGTTGGAGTCCTAAATGGCCCTCGCCAAACGGCGAAAAGTAAAGAGTGATGCCGCGGACGCCCACGAGCGCTCGAAAGACTACCTCGATCCGCATGAGGTGGAGCGCCTGCTGGACGCTGCTAAGCAAGGGCGCCACGGTGTTCGCGATCACGCTCTCGTCTTCCTGATCTACCGCCACGGTCTCAGGGTGAGCGAGGCGATCACGATGCGCCAGGATGCCTTGAACCTCAAGCAGGCGCGCCTCACCGTCAAGCGGAGCAAGAACTCCCTTTCAACCGAGCAGCCCGTCGAAGGCGACGAGCTGCGCGCAATCAAGCGCTACCTGAACATGCGGGAAGACAAGCTGCCGTGGCTATTCGTGTCTGAGCGTGGCCAGCCCATGACGCGACAGGCGGTGAACTACCTCATTCGCGGGGCAGGCGAGCGGGCTGGGCTAGGGCACGTGTGGCCGCACATGCTGCGCCACTCCTGCGGCTTCGCGCTCGCCAACAAGGGCGCCGATTTTCGGGTGATCCAGGACTACCTTGGCCACCGCGACCCGCGCCACACGATGCGATACACGCGCACTGCCAGCCGACGCTTTGAGGGGCTATGGAAGTAGGCACTGGCGGCGGCCGTGCTGCTCAGTTGGCCATCACGACGGCTTCTTCTTGCGGTGTTCCTTCATCTTCATCGGCGGCGCCTCGGGCGCGGGCGGCGGCGACAACATGGCCGCCTCCGCGGGCTTGGGCAGGAAATTGCTGTCGTTGGCCACAGGGCGCCCTATTTCCTTCTCGATATTTCGGCGGGCATCGCCAGCAATCTTGGCGCCGGACATAGAGGCATCAGCGGTCGTCGTGTAGGTATCCGTCTTGCGTGCCACGATCATCGCCTTGGCCGCGCGCTCGCCAAGAGTCGTCACGGCAAGTTCCAGTGAATCATAGTGCTCGCGGGTTTCGTCACCGTTGCCGAGCTTCTTCATCTTTCGGTGCTCAGATGGCGTCACACCGAGCATTTCCTCGCCCATGCGGACGGTGAGGCCAGCCATCTTGCCGCCGACTACGCCGCGCTTCTGCCACTCGTCAGTCAGTTCATTGCGAGCCGATCTGTTCTGGAGGCGACCATCGACCCACTCGTCGTCCCGACCTATGTCGCGATAGGCCTGAATGGCGCGGTCCACGATCTTAGAGGGCTGCGCGATCTCTTCAAGCCGCTCGGCGCCGACGCGCGCGAGGAATTGCTTGATTGGCTCGGCTCGCTTGGAAGGGACGGACTCGATGATGCGGAAGAGTACTTCCGTGGTCGCGCAGTCCGTTAGTCGCATTTTCCCGTCATCGGCGGGCAGTTTCAACCGCTGACATTTTGTCAGCGCTTCATCTGCGCCCTCTTTCTTGGCCATGCGTTTGCTGGTCTGAGCCCAGTAGTCCTTTGGGTTGGCGCTTTCTGCCAGCGCGCCAACAACATCAACCACAGAATGCCACCATTCGCCATCGTGCCAGATGCGGCGCAGACGGTAGCCGTCCTGGTCCGAGACGACGATCTTCCCTTCGTATGTCGCGGCCTCGTGCTCGGCCAAGCTCGTAAAACCTCTGATGCGATCCGGTGCCTGTGCTTCAGTGCGTGCCATTGCCAGCCGTGCTCCCATGCAAGGTCGCTGTGCAGGACGGCGGGGATACGGACATGATCGGCGCGGTACGCTGCGCGCCCACCATCGCTCGCTGCGACGGTTGATCTGAACTGGTTATCGCCTGCGGCCGTTGGGGGAGTCAAATGCGCCGCTTGGCACAAGCTGAGGACTGCGGAAGTTCTGGACTTCCTGAGCAGGTGGCTGCCCGAATCGCCCGCTTAGTGTCTCGAACCTGACGCGGTACACTGCGGCTGGCAGTCTACCGATTCGGAGCGGTCTAATAGTTGGCGCAGTGGCTTAGACCTCTATTCGCTACACGACGTGGCTCCCGACACCCGGCGACGGGTACTCGGGACTCCGATTCGTGCATTGCGCCTCGAAACGCGCCGCAAGTTGCGCCACGGCAAGCGACAGCGGCACTGCCAAATTACGCGCCAGCGCTGGCGCCAGATAAGGCACCAGATGTCGCGCCAAAAGTGGCGCCCGGCCCCGCAGACGCACGCCGGATCGTTCCTGCAGCGCAAGTCGGCCTGCCCGTCGAGTACAACGCCACGTTGATGCGCTTCGATGTGCCTGAGGCGTTCGATACATCTGCCGGGCTTCTCGTCGGAGAGCAAAGACCCGATTCAAGACAAACTCACTCTGGCCCAAAGTTACGAAGGGTGTGGAGCGGCACCTGCTACCGCAAACTCTCCGCCGACGATCATGCTCGGCAACTACTGGGCTGGCTACAATCACAGCCGGTTCTTGCCGGTCACCTTGTTCCAGCAAGCGATCTCGAATGCCTCTACTCGGCCTTCTGCCACGCGATCAACTGGAAGCCGTTGCCCTGGCAGTCGGTCGCTACGGAGCTTAGGCACTTGACCGGGGGGCAGCGACTTTATCGCCGCGTCGATGGCCGGAACGTTCGCGTGTATGGCGTCCCACGTTATTGTCCATGAACGCGGCCAGTGCGCTAGAGCGACGACCATGCGCAGGAAGAAGGTACGACCGCTCATAACCGAAGATCGGGTCCCTCAGGTCTTCAGTGATGATCGGATCAACCGCCTCGCAAGCCTAGGCAAATACCCGAAGTCGACGGACCTTCTACGGTTCGCGAAGGGCTTGCGCGAGGCCGCGTCCGACTATGCCAGGGAGGTACGCGCGCCGAACGCCAACGAATTGCGCGACGAGATCGAGGCGCTCTATGGCGCGGCATGCTCGAAGCACTATGAGCGGGCCGCTACGCTGACCGAGAACCTTTCGCAGGCCGCCCGAGTGCTTCTCGCCGACCGCGGAAGGAGGCCGAGTCTGGGAATAGATTTGCCTTTGCCCAAAGATTTCCGCGATCCCGCGAAACGAGAGGTAGCTTGCACCTCAGCCGTCGCGCTGTGCCTCACCGGCGGTCGCTGGATCGCCGGTCGTCGGCTCGCCTCGGGTGTACGGTCTCAACGATGGCGCGCCTCATTCCACGCGCCAAGCCGCAGCCGAAATTTTCCCAAGCGAAAGGCAGAGCTTGACTTCATCCGGAAGATGCAGGCGACCCACCTCCATGCGATCGGCGAAATGCCCCCTCGCACGGCCCATCGCAATAATCCAGGCCCCTTTGCGCGCATGGTCCAAGTATGTCTCGACCTTATGGGAGCGAGGGACGCGAGCGCGGTGGATTTGATCAACGAGTTGAAACGGCGGGCTCGTACCTGGGAGAAAACGCGCAGCGCCGAGCGGTCGCTCGGCGCTAAACCCAAGGCGAAGCGTGTGGACGACAACGCGCGCTAAGCACTTGGTCTGACACGTTCGAGAAGCCAGGCACGGCGCCAAGCGCGGCCACCCAACGTCAGCAACAAAACATGAAATACAAGCATCGCCCATGCGTGTAGGGCTCCGCATTGCGACGTTCGACCGCGCACCAACGACGGAGACCGAACTTATGCCCCAGCCGCCCGAAGCAGTACCTCAGTTTCCCGTGGTACTCGGTTCGTCGTGGCCTTCAACCGCTACAGACTTGCCGTTATTTCTCACGCAGCAGCAACTCGCGCACCTTCTGGGCAAGTCCGTACGCACGCTGGAGCGCGACCGCATTGTTGGGCGGTCCATCCCTTTCACGAAGGTTGGCCGCAAGGTTCTTTACGCACGTGAAGACGTACTGGGCCATCTCGCCGCGGCCTCGTTCAGGAGCACGCGGGAAGCAAAGGGAGCCGGTGCAAAATGACGTGCGCGGCAAGAAAGGATCGCTCGGACGAGAGCCCGAATCGCCAGTCCTTAGCCGAGGCGGCAAAGGCGAACGTCGAGACGGGCGTTCTGCTGCTGTGCAAAGAGGCCCTTGTCACGGCTATTCAGGACCGCCGCCTTGATCGTGGCCATCTGCGAGTTCTGGCCTCTCTTGTCGGCTTCCTGAACCGGCAGACGGCCAGGGCATGGCCCGACCGTCGAACCATCGCGGATGAGGTCGGCGTCGAGCCGGTGACCGTCTCCAACAAGCTGCGCGAGCTGCGGCGGTGGGGTTACCTCATCGCCGAGCGCGAGCGTGTTGCGGAGGCAAACAATCGCTCGCTGATGGTCTACACCTTCGGCAACATCGACCACGAAACAATTCGTCGCGAAATTCAGACCTACGTTGATCGCATCAAGGCTTCTGGAGCCCAGAAAGTCACTGAGGACAGTGACCCCGCAAAGTCACCGAGCACGGTAACAGTCACCGAGGACGGTGATTTTGGCGCCACGAAGGTCACCGAGGGCGGTGGTCCAAAGTCACCGAGGCTGGTCGACAGTAACTCAGAGAAGGAACCCGTAAGTGAAGATGCCGCGATTAACGTCGCGGAATCCACGAAGTGCATAAAGCGCAGATCACAGATCGACCCTGAGTGGCATCCGACCGCGGTGCAAATCACGTGGGTGAAGGAGAGCTGGGCCGCCAGCGACCAGCAGATCGCTGCGCAAGCCGACCTGTTCCGCGACCACCACATCGCTAAGGGCAGCCTCATGGCGGACTGGAATGCGGCTTGGCGGGCGTGGTGGCGCAGCGCCTTTCAGACAATTCCTCGCCGCGGCACGTCGTCGCCTAGTGGGGAAACCGATCAGGACCGCAGGGACCGCATCAACATGGGAGAAGAGGTCTACGCGGGCTTCAAGGCCACGAAGGAGGAGTGCAATGACTGATGGCGCTCCTCACCAGTCGCTCGCCGACGTCGAGCTTGAGCGGGCGCTCATCGGGCTCATCCTCGTGGACAACGGCAACCTCGACCATCTTGGAGACCTTGAGCCGGAGCGCCTTACCGATCCGGTCCTGTCGGCCACGCTGGCGGCGGCGCTCGACCTTCGCGCAAACGCAGAGGCCGTCAATCTCGTGACCCTGAAGCACCGGCTTCAGGGAATGCCGTTGGACGATAACTCAACCGGCCTCGACGTCGTCCGTGGCTTGAGCATTGGGGCCGCTGCTCCGCCTGTCGCCGACATTGTCGCTGTGCTCCGCGAATTGGCCGAGCGGCGTCGGGCGGTGGAATATCACCAGGGCTTAGCAGAAGCCGTTACAGACAGAAGGAAACCCCTGAGTGCTCTTTACGCCGACGCCATCGGCCGGATGAACGACCTGGTGGCTGATGCCGTCTCCGCGGAGAGGACGACGTTTCGCCTTTACGACAGTGCCAGTGAGTTCATCAACCGGCTGCAGGCGGATCGTGACCCCATTGAGATCACCACCGGGCTGAGGGACCTCGATGAGGTCACCGGCGGTCATCACCAGGAGCAATTCACGGTCCTCGGGGGGCGCACCTCCATGGGCAAATCGGCTGTCGCCATCGGCTCGGCGTTGCGCACCGCCTTGAAAGGCCACGGCGTCATCTACTTCGCGCTTGAGATGGCGCGGGAGGACATCAATGCGCGTGTCCTGGCGGACCTCGCTTACACCCAGGATCGGCCGCTTGCATACGCCGACCTCAAGCCGAAGCGCGTCGATGAGCGCGACATCGCCCGACTGGAGAGGGCAAGAGCCGTGCTCAAGGACCTCCCCCTCATCATCGATACACAAAACGGTCTGACCGCTGGGGACATCCTCGCGCGCGCTCGGAAAGCGGAAAGGGCCCTCCGCGCAGAGGGGCATGATCTCGTCCTGGTTGTCGTCGACCATCTCGGCAAAGTGCGGGCCTCTAATCGGTACAAGGGCCAGCCCGTGAAGGAACTCGACGAAATCAGTGAGGCCATGTGTGTGATGGCCAAGTCGCTCAATGTGGCCGTTCTGGGCCTGCATCAGATCAACCGGCAGGTCGAGACCCGAGAGAACCAGAGGCCCACGCTTGCCGATCTCAGGGGATCAGGGGCGTTGGAGCAAGATGCGGATGTTGTCTTGTTCGTCTACCGGCCAGCGTACCAGTACGAGCGCCAACTACAGGAGGGCGCTGATGCCGAGCAGGACGCACAGGCCAAACTTGCAGCCTGCAAGCCTGTTCTCGAACTCCAGGTGGCCAAGCAGCGCAACGGCCCAACCCAAACGCTCAAGTTCTTCTGCGACATGGCGGCCAATGTCGTGCGCGACAAGGACTGGAGGCGGTGATGTTCCTGGACGCGGCCGCATTGTACGTGAGCCTTGGCTTCAAGGTCCTCCCCCTTGCGGCCGGTTGCAAGCTGCCCGCCCTCAAAGGGGGGCACGGTTTCAAAGATGCCACTGACGAAGTCGATCAGATCGAGCGGTGGGCGCGCCGATTTCCCGATGCCAATATTGGTATCGCCACAGGCGAGGGCTCTGGCCTCGTCGTCATTGACATCGACCCTCGGAATGGCGGGACCGCAAGCATCTGCGCGCTCGCGGGCACGGGCAAGGTATTCCCGCCGTGCCCGACTGTGCGCAGCGGCAATGGCGGCAAGCACCTGTACTTTGCGCACCCCGTTGGCTTATCGAGCAGCAAGGGGAAGCTCGGCCCCGGGATCGATGTAAAATCCACCGGCGGCTATGTCGTGGCGCCGCCATCGATCATCCGCCCGAGCGACGGCGGTCCGGGCGGAGAGTACATCTGGATCACACGTCCATCATTGCCTTTGCCGCCCCTTCCCTTGTGGGCACGCGAGCTGCTGACGCCGCGGACCAAACCAGAGCAGCGTTTTGAGCAGCGGCTGTCGTCCGAGAGCGCCGTCCGCAGCCTCGAAGGTATTGCCCGGCGCGCCGCCTCTGCTGCCGTGGGCGAGCGCAATAACATCCTCAATTGGGCCGCGCATAAAGCAGGTGAGCTGGTCCGCGAAAGGAAGATCGACACAGGGCTTGCTGAGGCACGTCTCATTGAAGCTGGGTTGTCTGCAGGGCTGCCGCTACCAGAAGTCATGAGGACGGTAAGGAGCGGGTTGGGGGCGGGAGAGCGCTCCTGAGCATGGCTACAATTCCGCAGTCACCTCCCGGATCGTGGCCGCGCCTCATGCGCGCCGAGAGAGCAGCCGCCTACGTCGACGAGAAGTCGACCCGTGCCTTCCGCCGCAAAGTTGGTACAACTTATTCTTTGCCCATCACAGTGCCGGGTCGAGGTGAGGTGTGGTTGAAGGACGATCTGGACCACGACATAGGCAAACTCAGCGGCAAGATCGATGCGATCGAGGACGCCGCCGACGTGCTATGAAGCCCATAGGTTGGCCCAGATATATGATCGCCAAGCGCCTCAAGGGTGGCCGCACAGGCTATTATTGGAACCCGCCGACCCGCGATATTGCCGCTGGCATTCACCTCCATCGAGAAGCCTTGGGTACTGACTACGGCGCCGCTATCGACCGAGCGACAGTTCTCAATGAACATCTTGCTTCCTGGCGAACCGGACGCGCTGCCCCACCCCGCGAACAGACGCGCCGCGGCTACGGGACCGTGGCTTGGCTTTTTGATTCTTATTTGCGCAGCCGTGCCTTTGAGCAACGGGTCAGCCCGAGATCGCGGCATGAATACCGGCGCGCATTGGCGCGCGTCGAAGACATCATGACCAAAACCGGGCGTCCTGTCGCGGAGCTGGTTCTCTCCTCGATCACCCCAGCAAGCGTCGACAAAATATATGCAAAGCTTCAACTCGGGCCGCGGGGTAAGCGGACCCGCCAAGCCAACCTCTTTATCGATATTGCTCGTTGGGCGTGGGACGTTGTCCATCGGTTTCACCCCACCATTGTGCCGATTGAAAATCCGTTCCGCGGTGTGCTCAAGGACCTAACGAAGACGAGCAAAATCGCTGCTAGTCGGGCAGAGGCCTATGCCCTCGCGTATGCGCTACGCGACATCGGCGCACCTCATCTCGGCGCCGCGGCCCTGATTTGTTTTGAGTGGCTTCAACGGCCCGAAAACGTGATTGGCGGAAAGATCATATGGTCCGATTTTCGCGGTGCGGATAGACCGCACATGGTCCGCATTCTTCACCACAAGACTGGACAGATCGTGTGGATGCCGCTGGAGGACAATGAGGGCCTGTTCTTTCCTGAGCTTGAGGCCTATCTGGCGAGCCTGCCGCGCCACGGGTTGCCAATCGTATTGACGACAGGTGCCCGCGGGGTTCCTCGCCCTTATTCGTACTTCTATGCGCGTAGTCTCGTTCGCAGGGCAAGGTGCGCGGCAGGACTTGGGTCCCACGTCACGCTTGATGCGTGTCGCCATGGCGGCATGACCGAACTGGGCGATGCCGAACTTACCGAGCAGGGAGTCATGACGCTTTCCGGGCACAAAACACCTCAAGCAGCACGCCTGTACGTCAAGCGAACCGAGCGCCAGCGCGAAGTGGCCGCCAGGAAGAGGCGGGCATGGGTCGATGCGAACGAAGCGGG
>CAXMLT010000577.1:0-13354 GCA_964194245.1 uncultured Hyphomicrobium sp. | reverse complement strand
GCTTCTGCGGCATGATCGAGGAGCCGGTCGTGAACTTGTCCGAAAGCTTGAGGAAGCCGAACTGCGGCGTTGTCCACAGGACGATCTCCTCGGCAAAACGCGACAGGTGCACCGCAGCGATCGCGGCGGCGGCAAGCGTCTCCATCACGAAGTCGCGGTCGGAGACGGCGTCGAGCGAGTTGGCGGCGGGCCGGTCGAAGCCAAGCCGCTCCGCCGTCATGTGCCGGTCGATCGGAAACGACGTGCCGGCGAGCGCCGCGGCGCCCAGCGGGGATTCGTTGAGCCGCCGCCGCGCATCGGCAAAGCGCCCGCGGTCGCGCCCGAGCATCTCCACGTAGGCGAGCAGATGGTGGCCGAAGGTCACAGGCTGCGCCGGCTGCAGGTGTGTGAAGCCCGGCATCACGGTCGCGGCGTGGGTTTCCGCCTTGGCAACCAGCGCAAGCTGCAGCCGCGCTAGGCCTTCGTCCAGCGCATCGATGCGGTCGCGCACGTAGAGCCGGAAATCGGTCGCCACCTGGTCGTTGCGCGAGCGCGCGGTGTGCAGCCGGCCGGCCGGCGTGCCGATCAGCTCCTTGAGGCGGCACTCGACGTTCATGTGCACGTCCTCGAGGGCGCGCGAGAACTCCATGCTGCCGCTCTCGATCTCGGCGAGGACCGCATCAAGGCCCTTCGCGATCTCGCGCGCGTCCGCCTTGCTGATGATGCCCTGCTCGGCCAGCATCGCTGCATGCGCCTTGGAGGCGGCGATATCCTGCGGGGCCAACCGCTTGTCGAAGCCGATGGAGGCGTTTATCTCCTCCATGATCTCGGCGGGCGAGGCCGTAAAGCGGCCGCCCCACATGCGGTTGGCAGGCTTGTCGGTCACGGGATCGGCTCCGTCAGCGATCGGTCTCGGCGAAGGCTACTGCGCAAGACAACGGCATGAGCGAAATACCGAAACCCGCGAGCCCACTCGCCAAGCAGCTTTGGATCGCGGTGCTGTCAGCGCTTGCGGCGTTCGCGGCGGTATACGTCATCGCGGGCCGGCCTGACAACGACAGAGGCGCGGAATCGAGCCCTCCGGCCAGCGCAACAGCTCCGGCCGCGTCAGGCACGAACAAGCTTTCGACCGGTGCCATGACCACCTTTGTGTTCAAGCAGCCGCCGGCGCCGCTTCCTGATGTCCAATTCGTTAACGCCGAGGGCAAGCCCGTCACCCTCAAGGACTGGCACGGCAAGGTCGTGCTTCTGAACCTGTGGGCAACCTGGTGTGCGCCCTGCCGCGCGGAAATGCCGGCGCTCGACCGCCTGCAAGCGGCACTCGGCTCCGACAAGTTCGAGGTCGTGGCGCTCGCCGTCGACAAGTCCGGCCTCGAGGGCGCGCACAAGTTTCTGGACGAGACCAAGGCGCAAAAGCTCAAGCTCTACGCCGATCCGACCGCGCGCCAGGGCAACGAGCTGAAGGTCATCGGCATGCCGACCTCGATCCTCATCGATGCCCAGGGCCGCGAAATCGGGCGCCTGATCGGGCCGGCCGAATGGGACAGCCCCGAAGCGAAACGCCTGATCGAGTCGGTCCTCTAGAGGATATGCGAGGCGATCGCGGCAAAGGCGATCGCGGCAACCGCGACGAAGAGCATCGTGGATCGTCGCACACTCGTCTCGGACCGCGCGACCAGACCCTGGATCGCTGACAGCTCGGTGAGCTTCTTGTCGATGGCCTCGAACGACTTGTACGTCAGCCCGACGAAGGTGCTCTTCGCGCCCTCGATGGCGTCCAAGCGGACCTTCAGGTCGCGCATGCCGCGCTGGAGGTCGCCCAGCTTGTAGTCGCGCGAGTTCTTTAGCGTGTCCTCGAAGCTCTGGAAGCGGCGCGTCCGCCCGACCTCCTCGGCCATCTCGGCGATCAACTGGCGCGACTTCTCGAGCTCGCGCTCAAGCCGCGCGATAGATGCCTGCACCCTGTCGAATTGAACCGCCGTCTCGGCGACGAAGCCGTCGCGGCCGAGCCACGGCCCTTGTGTGACCGCGGCAATCCTATCGCCCTGCAACACCACGCAACCCTTCCAACGCAACCTACCAACACCGCTCCGCCTTTCGCCGAGTATGGATAGCCGAGTTTAACGGGGCGTATCCAAATGAGGCGGGAGGCGGAATTTGCCGCCGGATTGACACCCGCAGGGGATGCGCGCGACAAGGCCGCGAGCCTCATCATCCGTCGAAGGGACCACGATGTCATTGAAACTCGACACAGCCGAGCTGCAGAGCGCGATCGAGGCTGTCTGGGAGGAGCGCCAGGGCGTCAACCAGGGCACCACCGGCGTCGTCCGCGATACGGTGGAAGCGGCCCTCGACCTCCTCGACAAGGGCGAGGTCCGCGTTGCTGAGCGCACGCCGGCCGGGTGGACCGTCAACCAGTGGCTCAAGAAGGCGGTCCTGCTCTCGTTCCGGCTCAACGACACCGTCGCCATCTCCGGTGCCCCCGGCGGAGCGACCTGGTGGGACAAGGTGCCGTCCAAGTTCGCAGGCATGACGCCCGATGACTTCCGCCGCGCCGGCTTCCGTGCGGTCCCCGGAGCGATCGTGCGCCGCTCGGCTTATATCGCGCCGGGCGTGGTGCTCATGCCATCCTTCGTGAATCTCGGCGCCTATGTGGACGAAGGCACCATGGTCGACACCTGGGCGACCGTTGGCTCCTGCGCGCAGATCGGCAAGAACTGCCACATCTCCGGCGGCGCCGGTATCGGCGGCGTGCTGGAGCCCCTGCAGGCGGGCCCCGTCGTCATCGAGGACAATTGCTTCATTGGCGCGCGCGCCGAGGTCGCCGAGGGCGTGCACCTCGGCGAAGGCTCGGTGCTGTCGATGGGCGTTTATCTCGGCGCCTCTACCACCATCATCGACCGTGCGACGGGAGAGAAGCATTTCGGCAAGGTGCCGCCGTACGCGGTCGTCGTGTCTGGCACGATGCCCGGCAAGCCTCTGCCCGACGGCTCACCCGGCCCGAACCTCTATTGCGCTGTCATCGTCAAGCGCGTCGATGAGAAGACGCGCTCCAAGACAAGCATCAATGAGCTCCTGCGCGACTAAAGGGGCCGCGAGCAATGAACAATACGCCCAAGTACAACTCGCTTAATCCCGACAGGATCATCGCGACTCTGGCGCAGCTCAAAGATCGCATCGGCGAGCGATTCCCCCGTAGCGGGCTCTACCAGGTTTGCGACGAACTGATGGAGATGACGAAGAAGACCTCGGCGCGGGCGGCGAACATCTCACGGCCGAAGCTGTGGTTTCGGGGCCTGCTCGCCATCCTTGCCGCTGCCGGAGCGGTCGGTGCCATCTTCATCGGACACTGGATGTTGGGCCTGCGCTCCTCCGACGAGCTCGCCGGCACCATGCAGGGGCTCGAGGCTGCGGTGAACCTCGTTATCATCATCGGCGCGGCCGGCGTCTTTCTGGTCACGCTGGAGGCGCGCTGGAAGCGGCAGCTCGCACTCTCGGCCCTCAACGAGTTCCGTTCGGTCGCGCACGTGATCGACATGCACCAGCTCACGAAGGACCCAAGCGCGCTCGGCGGCCCGCGCACCAGCTCCTCCCCGCAGCGGGCGATGACGCGCTACGAGCTCGTGCGCTACCTGAGCTACTGCTCGGAGATGCTGTCATTGTCGAGCAAGGCCGCCGCTGTCTACGCCGACAACATTCACGACTCCGCCGTCGTCGACGCCGTCGGTGACATCGAGCGGCTGACGACCAACCTGAGCCAGAAGATCTGGCAGAAGATCACGCTGGTCGAGACGGACCTCGAGGACGATCGCAGAGCACAAGCCGTTTCGGCGGGCGAGCTGTCTCAGACTCCGCACCCCGTGAAGCCATGAGCGCATCCGCCACCCGCTCAAACGGGCTCGTTTCGCTGCTGACCAGCTTTCGCGGCCGCATCAGCCGCAGTCAGTGGTGGCTCGGCTATGCGATCGTGATCATCGGCAACCTGTGCGGCGCCTTGCTGTTCAACCCGGACTATTTCACCGCGGACGAGCCTCCGCCGGCGTACTGGCCCGACACCCTTTGGCAGCTCGCTTGGCTGGTCCCGACCACCGCAATCACGATCAAGCGCTTCAACGACCGCGACCAGCCGTCCTGGCTCGGCTATGTTTTTGCGGCGCTCAATGCCTTCTACTATGTCGCACCGCATTTGGGATGGCCGCTCGGGCCGACAGCCGCAGGTGCCGGGCGCGCTGCGTTTTGGATCATCGCCGTGATCATGCTCATCATCTTCGTCGACAACGGCTTTTTCCGCGGCACCGATGGCGCCAACCGCTACGGCCCCGACCCGCTCGATAGAAACGCAGCGCCAACATGACCAGCGCCCCAGATGCCGTTGCACTGGCCCAGGCGCTGATCCGCTGCGAGAGCGTCACCCCCGCGGAAGCGGGCGCACTGACGCTGTTGCAGGAAATGCTCGAGCTCGCGGGCTTCCAGTGCCACCGCATGACCTTCACCGAACCCGGCACCGCAGATGTCGAGAACCTCTACGCGCGCTTCGGCTCCGACGGGCCCAACCTATGCTTCGCTGGCCATACCGACGTCGTGCCGCCGGGAGACGAAGGCGCCTGGACCGTGCCTCCCTTCGCCGCCGAGATCCATGACGGCGTGCTCTACGGGCGCGGTGCCGTAGACATGAAGGGCGCGGTCGCCTGCTACGTCGCCGCCGCCCTACAGCACCTCGCCGCCCACAAAGGCAAGACGAAGGGCTCGCTCTCCTTCCTTATCACCGGCGACGAGGAAGGCGCTTCTGTGAACGGCACGATCAAGGTGCTGGATTGGCTCAAGGCGCGCGGCGAGAAGCTCGACGCCTGCATCGTCGGGGAGCCGTCGAGCCAGTCCGCGGTCGGCGACGAGATCAAGATCGGCCGGCGCGGCTCGCTCAACGGCGAGCTGATCGTCAAGGGCAAGCAGGGCCACGCCGCCTATCCACACATCGCCGACAACCCGCTGCCGAAGCTCGCGCGCATGATCGACCGCCTGGCGACCCTGCGACTCGACGGCGGCACCGAGCACTTCGAGCCCTCGCATATCGCGGTGACTATCGTCTCGGTGCCGAACACGGCGTCCAACGTCATCCCTGCGCACGCGCGGGCGGTGTTCAACATCCGCTACAACGATGCGCACACGCGCGCCAAGATCGAGCAGCGGGTCGCAGAATGCTGCAAAGCCGCCGCCGCGGAGGTTGGCGCGCAATATACGCTAACGTTCTCCGGCACCGGCGACGTGTTCCTGACCAAGCCCGGTCCGCTGGTCGAGGCCATGGCAAATGCCGCACACGAGGTCACCGGCCATTCGGCAAGGCTAACGACGACCGGGGGCACTTCGGACGCACGTTTCATCAAGGACTACTGCCCGGTGGTCGAGTTCGGCCTCGTCAACGCCACGATCCACCAGGTGGATGAGCGCGTGTCGGTCGCGGACTTGGGTGTGCTTACGCAGATCTACGCGCGCTTCATCGAGCGCTTCTTCGCGACGGCGTGAACGAACGAGCTTGCTGCGGTGCTGGGGCTTTTCTAGACTCGGGGCGCAAACGCGTTTGAAGGCGCAAGCGCATGGCAGAGCCCCCGTTCGATTTCGCTTCGCTGATCCGCCGGGGCGTCAAGTTCCGCCGCTTCGACGCCGGCGAGCGCATCTTCCTCGAGCACGACCCTGGCGACTGCCTCTACGTCGTGCACACCGGCCGCGTCGACGTCATCACGTTCGGCACCGTGCTCGAAAGCGTGGGCCCCCACGGCATCTTCGGCGAGATGGCCATGATCGACGATGGCCCGCGCAGCGCCGCCGCCCTGGCAAGCGAACCGAGCGAGCTTGCCATCGTCGACAAGAGCATATTCCTGACGCTCGTACGCGAGGAGCCGGAATTCGCCTTGCGCGTCATGCAGGTGCTCGCGCAACGCATCCGCCGCATGGGCGCCGCGCGTTGAACCGGGGGCTAGTGGCGCTGCGCGAGCCGCTCGCGCGCGACGCGTTCGCGCGTAACACGCCGATTGCCGGTGTAGTAGATGGCGGCGCCGTGGGCGATAATGCCGATGCCCCAGCCGATCAGCGGCCAATAGAACCACAGCTTGTCGGGCGTCGTCAGTAGATTGACGGCGATCAGCACCAGGTTAACGAGCACGTAGGCCGCGAAGTGGATCTTGAATCCTGTATCTTCCAGAAGTGTCTTCATCAGAACGATCCTTCAAATCAGCAGTCGCCCTCGTCGCGCGAGCTTCTATCACGGGCGGCGGCCCGCCCCAAGCGACGCCTTTCCGGTCTCTTGAACCAAGCTAAATGTTAAGCGAAAATGGTGCGGCGCCAGCGTCTTACTGCTTGCGCGGCTCGACCGTCTCGGCGTCGATCGAGTACCCGGCGTCGGCGATGCCGGTGAACGCGGTTTCCGTCTTGATCGTGCCCGTCACGGTCACGGGATCGAACTGCCCGGCGACCTCGAAGCCCTTATCCGCCTTCACGTAGATGATCTGGTTAGCGGGCGGTGGCGGCACGTGGATGCAGGCGCCTACGAACGGCACGAGCAGGAACTCCTTCACCGTCGTCGCCTCGAAATCGAGCGGTACGACGTAGCCGCCGATGCGGACGTGCTTGCCGTTGAGCTCAGTTACGATCTGCGGGGGCAGATCCGAACCCACCTGCCTCCGCTTGACCGACATCCAGTTGCCCTCGGCGAGAGGCGGCGGAGGCGGACCGCCGTCGGTGCCGACCGTCGAGCCGCCGAAGAACGTCTTCGGCTTCAACGGCGACACCGCCTGCGCGGGCGGCATGAGTTGCGCCCACTTGAGCTCCATCGGCGGATCGGCGGCGCGCGAGCCTGTGGAGCAGGCGAGTGCGAAGGTCAGCGCAAGGGTGGCGCCGGTTGCAATCGGTCTCATCATGTTCGAGCTCCGTTCAATCATGTGCGTACCGTCATTCCGTCAGCGAGCGAGAGCCTGTAGGCGCGCATGGCCGGCAGAAGCCCCGCCAGGAACCCGGCAAGGACGATGGTCCCGAGCGTGATCCATTCACGCGTTGTCGGGGGGTCGATAGAGAGATGCAGCCCGTACGTGCGGTCGATGAAGGGCTGCAGCAGGACGAGCGTTGCGTAGAGCAAGACCGTACCAACCACGACGCCGGCGAGCGTAAGCATGCCGGCCTCGGTGGCGAGGAGGCCCAGGATCGTCGCCGGTCGCGCCCCGACCGAGCGCAGGATCGCCATTTCGCGGCGGCGCTCGTTCAGGGTGGTGAGAACCATTGTGACCATGCCGAGCAGCGCGGTCGCCACGACCATGGCGGAAACAATCGATAGCGCCGTCTCCGCCGTGCCGACGAGGCCCCACAACTCCTGCAGCGCCGCGCCGGGGATGATCGCCGACAGCGGCTCCTCCTGATACTCGTTGATCGCCCGTTGCAGCTTGAAGGTCGCGAGCTTCGACTTGAGGCCGAGGAATGCAGCCGTCACCGCTTTCGGCGCGAGGTGCATGGTGCGCACCTCGTCCGCCGATATGCTCTGGCCGGGCATGGGGATGCCGTTCTGCCAGTCGACGTGGATCGCCTCGATGGCCTCGAGGCTCACGTGCACGGTGCGGTCGACCGGCGTGCCGGTCTTGGCGAGGATGCCGGAGACGTGGAACGGTTTGTCCTTGTGCTCGACAAACGAGATCGAGCCGACGCCATGCGCGACCACGATCTCGTCGCCGACCTTGTAGCCGAGCGCCTGCGCCACGTCGGCGCCGATCACGGCGTCAAACAGGTCGCTGAACGGCCTGCCGTCGGAGAATGCGAGCGACTGGCCATGCCGATACTTGTAGCGGGTGAAATATTCTGGCGTCGTGCCGAGCACGCGAAAGCCGTGATGGCTGTCGCCGAGCGAGATCGGCACGATCCAATCGATCTCGGGACGCTTGGCAATGTCCTCGTAGCTCTTCCAGGTGACGTTGTTGGTCGCGTTCCCGATGCGGAACACGGAGTAGAGCAGCAGCTGGATGGCACCGCTCCTCGCACCGACGATGAGGTCGGTGCCGGATATCGTGTCGGCGAAGCTCTGGCGCGCGCCGGTTCGCACCTTCTCCACACCGAGCAGCAGCATGACGCTGAACGCGATCGCAAGCACGGTGAGCGAGGCGGTGAGCGCGCGGTTGCGGAGGGATTGCAGCGCGAGGCGGGGTACGATCATGCCGCGGCACTCCGCTCAGCTGTCGCGATCTCGTCGAGCCGCACCACACGGTCGAAACGCTTTCCGAGCCCCTCTTCGTGGCTGACCATAATGAGGGACGCCCCGGCCGCAGCCACATCGGCAAAAAGGAGATCGAGAAACGCCTGCTGGCGGTTGCGGTCGAGCGCGGACGTGGGCTCGTCCGCAACGATCAGCTCCGGCGCGCCAATCAACGCGCGCGCCGCCGCGACGCGCTGCTGCTGGCCGACACTCAGGCTCGCCGTCGACAGGCCCTCAACGTCCTTGGGATCGAGGCCGAGGCTCGCAAGCAGCCGCCCGGCCTCGATCTCGGCGCTCCCCGCCCGGCTCGCGCGCTCCCGCCGCTTCGGCGCGAAGCTCAACGGCAAGAGCACGTTGTCGAGAACTGACCCGTAGGGAAGCAGGTTGAACATCTGGAAGATGATGCCGAAGTGCTCGGCGCGGAACCGATCGCGCGCCGAGCTTGAAAGCTTCGCCATGTGGGTGCCGAGTACATCGAGCCTCCCCTCCGAGGGCGTGACGATACCGCACAGCAGGCTCAGGAACGTCGACTTACCGGCGCCTGATGGGCCAACCAGCAGCACGCGCTCCTTTCCCCGAAGAGCAAAACTGTCGATTGCCAGCGAGAACGCTCGCGGCCCCCGCCAGCGGAAGCGGACACCCGACATCGAGACGACGTCGGGCGCCTGCGCCTCGAGTAGAGGACGCTGCATCACATTATGCCGGCGAGGTCGAGCGAAGGCGCGTCGCGGCTAACCTCGTAGCTGTTCTGCGCCTTTGCCGTGACGACGTTGACGGTCAGGTCATGCGCACCGGCGAACATCTTGAAATAATCGAAGTCGATCGCGGTGATGCTGGCCGGCTTGGCGCAATCGAGCGCGTAGGTCACGTGGAACTCCTTGTGGCCCTCGTGCTCGTCGTGATCGTGGTCAGCACCGGCGGCCTTGTCGTGGTCGTTGTCGTGATCATCATCGGCATCGCCGTCATGGTGATGCTCGGCTTGGAGTTCCACCTTGGCGTCGGCGACCGTGCATCCCGCCGCGGCCGGCAGCTTGAACACCGCGAGCGGCTGGGCGAGCTGCGCCTTCGCCTTTTCGACGGCGGCCTTCTGGTCTTCAGTCGTGGCGTCGTGCTCGAACCCGACGATGTCCATGCCGGGTACCTCGAGCTCCATCGAGACGCGTTTGTTCTCCACCGCGATGTTGAGATTGCCGTGGCCGTGCACGTGGGGGCCAAGCTCCCGGTGCTCATCGGCGGCGCGGGCAATCGTAGGCGCCGCGGCGGCGATGGTGAGCGCAGCGAAAGCCGCCAGTCTGTGGATCTGCATTTCGTTCTCCTGGTCGGTGGCGAGCGCGAGGCGCGCGGCCGAGGGCCGGCCCTGCTCGAGCATTTGCGGATTTGGAAGGAATGAAAGCCTTGGCTCACCACGGGGGCGCAATCGATGCGCGCCCTGCGAGGCCGTCAGCTCATCAGGAGAGCGGGTGGCGCACGTGCCTGGAAGTGAACGCTGTCATCGCCGCCGACAGCGTGGATAACGCGATCCGGCGCCGGCGCCGGGAAGCGCGCGGGCGGTGTCAGGACGACGGGCGGCTGATTGAGGATCGCAGCCGTCGCAAGGTTGACCGCCCCGCAGACAGGACAGTTGCCGCGGTCATCGTGTGGAGTTGAAGGAGCGCAAGGGTGCTGGGCGCGCGGGGCGCAGGCGCCGTACGTGATCGCGCGCGTCGCAAGATTGCCTACGACCGCCTGGGAATGCACGTGCGCGTGCGTCTCGGCAAATGCCAGCACGGCCTGCATCGCGACGGCGAGCAGCGCGAGGAAACCGAGGCTGGAGCGGCGCCTGAAGAACCGCATGCTTCCTCCGGTGGTGCGCACAACCATAGCGCGACGAATGGGGCAGGCGAAAGACGCTTGGCGCCGGTCATACGACGACGAAGCGGATCGTTCTGGATAATATCCGCATTTGTGCCGCCGACTCAAGGCCGCTGACCGCGACGCAACCGCCCCACCGGCCGGCCGAATATACCTGCCAATGGTGATGCCTGGGCGCCGAGGCCGTAACCGCACCCTAACCCTGTTGGGCCGCAGCCGGGAAGTCCATTGATTGCGACACACCGCAGTAGGCGCGTCGTAATCATTGCGGCCCCAGACCAGTGCGCAGGGCTGAAAAATCTGTGCGGGTTTTGGGATGTCGAATGCAAGCTACGGGAATTGTCTCACTTGGCTGGCGGCGCCGGCTGTGATGCTTGTCCTTGGCAGCGCCTCTGCAGCGCTCGCCGATCCGCTTCCCGATGGAGACGAGATGCGCGAAAGCGTGGTGCGCATCATCGTCGAGACTGACAAGGGGATGACGACGGGGACCGGGTTCATCATCAACAACCGTCGCGCCATCGCAACCAACAGCCACGTCGTCGGCGATGCCAAGACGATCAACGTGGCGTTCCTGGCCGCCGGCAAGCCGACGCTCGTGCCGGCGCACCTGATCGCCGCCGACCCCGCCAAGGACATCGCCATCATCGAAACGGACACCGACATCTTCGGCGAGCCGGTGGTGCTCGCCAACTACAGCACGAACCCGCCCGAGAAGGTAACCGCGATCGGATATCCGGGCGCTGCCGACGATATCGCCGGCAACCCCGCGCCCGGCGTCCTGCTGGAGCCCTCCTACAGCGTCGGCACGGTCGCCCGCGTCTTGTCGAACGTGAAAGACATGGGCGATGACCGCGTCATCCAGCACACCGCGACCATCAATCCGGGCAACAGCGGTGGCCCGCTGTTCGATGAATGCGGCCGCGTGATCGGCATCAACACGCTGCGCGTCGTGCCCAACGAGAATAACGAGTTCGCGCAGGGCATCTTCTACTCGGTCGACATCCGCGAGCTGCTGCCGATGCTGGAGGAAAATCTCATCCAGGCTCGGGTGGCAGATAAGCCCTGCATCTCCGGTTCGGACGTGCACGATATCGTGCCGGCAAAGGACAAGGAGACGGAAGCCGTCCTCTTCGACCGCTTCACCGCCTGCGTCAACGCGCGCCCGTGCGACAGCAACATCTGTAAGACTCGCTACCTGAAGCGCGTCGCCCCCGAACTCGCGACCTCGCGCCAGGCCGACGTCGACCTGCGCACGGCCGCCTCCGGGTCGCTATGCACTCAGCAGAAGGAAGCCGACGCCTACACCGACTTCATCAACTGTGCCAACAGCCAAGCCTGCGACTTCGAGAACTCGTGCGCACCGCAGCTGCAGAAGTCCCTTCGCCCCGAAATCCTGAAGAAGCGGCAAACGCTCGTCGACCGCGTGCGCGCCAACGCGCAAGAGGAATGCCGGCAGGCCTCCGCGCCCGGCGTCTGGCATTCGGGGCAGACGGCGGAAGGTGTCTGGACGGCGAAAGTGACCAACGAGAGTAGAGCCGCGCTCGTCGTCACCTGCGTCGTTAGCGGTGATAACTCCGGCAATGGCATCTTCGAGCTCGACGACGTCAAGGGGAAGCGCGACCGCTGGACGGGAACGCACAGCGTGCAGATGACAATCGACAGCAACACCGAGCCGCTGAGCTTCGAATTGCAAACCTCGGGCGACGACCTGCTCGCCGGCATCAAGCACGAGGAATCCGACGACACGCGCGGCTGGCTCAAAGAGCTGCTCGGCAAGCTCACTGTGGGTGGCTTCGTGAGCTTCCAGGAATCGCCGATCGCGCTCGACGAGACGTTCTCGCTGAATGGCTCTTCGGACGCGCTGGCGCCTTGCCTCAAGGCCAAATACGCGAAGGCGCAGGGCCAAGACCAGCAACAGGCTCAGTGAAGCTTGCGGCCGCGCTCTTTCGGGGCGCGGCTGAGCGAAGCGTCAGCGCTTCCTTGCACCGCCCTGACGGTGCAGCTCGCCTGAAGATGAGAAGTCCTGTCCGTTGGCCGTCGCGGTCCAATCAAACTTCAGTGTATCCCCCTTGACGGTCAGGCTGATGTTGCCGTCGAGGCAGCCGTTATCGAGCTCCCCGGTGCCACCGTAGGTGATTGTCTCCTGGTACTCGTAGTGGTCCCCGTTGCGATCGCCGCGGAGAACGCCACCGCAGACGGGATCGCCGGGATACCGGCTCACGCCACCGTTGGGCGATACGAATGTCAAGCGCACCTCGAAGGGATCCTGGTTTGGTTGTGCCGCCTGGCCGACCCAGGAACCTACAATGGCGTCCTGGGGGATCTCGGCCATGCTCAGTGCACCAGTGGCGTTGCCAACGGCGAGCGGTACCGCCAACAGGCTGGCGAGCGCGACGCCTGATTGCCATTGCTTCGGGTGGGTGCGCACGGCTGCGGCCTCCAAACGAGATCGGATAGCCCAGCCTTCACCCGTGTTGCTTGCCAGCTCTTTAACCGGCTGGCCCTTCTGGGAAACTTGGTAAAAAAGAATGGCTGTTATTCGTCGGCAAATTGCTGAGCCGCAGCCCTGAGCCGACTCCGCTCACTCGACTGCATCCGGCGATGGCTTGAGCGGGGCCGGGGGATGGCTCGGGGGCCCATGCAGGTAAGTCATCGAGGCATAGGCGCCGAGCCACGATCCGATCGCCGCGAAGATCACGTACACCCAGTTGTTGGTGTAGCTGATCACCGCAAACGAGGAGAGCAGGTACCAGATGCTGCTCCACGACGCTGCCGCAACGCGCCGGCGCGCGATAACGGAGGAAGTGAACATCACGTAGACGGCATCGGTGGCCGCGGTAGCGAGCACGACGCCTGCTGCGAGCAGGAGGTCAATTCTCCATAAAGAATCCATGAACGTCCCCAGGCGTTAGGCCCTGGATTACGGTAGCCAGCGACCGTTAACGAAGCTGGTGGGAGGCGCGCTACTACTTGAAGTGCTTGGACAGCTTCAGGCCCTGCGCCTGGTAGTGGGAGGACAGATCGCGGCCGTAGACGAGCTTCGGCGTCTCCGTCAGCCGCTCATAGATGAGCCGCCCGATGGTCTGCCCGTCCTCCAGGATGAACGGCACCTTGTGCGAGCGCACCTCGAGCACGGCCTTCGCCCCTTCGCCGCCCGCCGCCGCATGGCCAAAGCCCGGATCGAAGAAGCCGGCGTAGTGTACGCGGAACTCGCCGACGAGCGGGTTGAACGGCACCATCTCGGCGGCTTGCGTCGGCGGCACGCGCACCGCCTCCTTGGAGGCGAGGATGTAGAAC
>CAXMLT010000576.1:0-2882 GCA_964194245.1 uncultured Hyphomicrobium sp. | reverse complement strand
TCTCGCTGCTGCCGCCCGACAACGCCACGGGCAACTTCACCAAGATCGTGCAGCGCCTGCCGGTCCGCATCCTGGTCCCGGCAGAAGTTGCCCAGCAGGTGGTGCTGCGTCCGGGCATGTCGGTGGTCGTGAAGGTCAACACCAAGCCGGGCGCCCCCAGCTCGCCTGCGGCGATGAGCACGGCGGCCCTGCGCACGAGTGTCAGGTAGCACGACCGGATCGGCGGGAGCTCGAGCGCAATGGCCAGCACACCAGCATTGACCGCGATGCCGGCATCCGCCGCGAGACCAGAGGCGGACGACCGCATCGAGCCCCGCCGGCTCGTCGCGTTTCTGGCGATGGTGTTCGGCATGTTCATGGCGATCCTGGACATCCAGATCGTCTCGGCCTCGCTCACTGAGATTCAGGCGGGCCTTGCCGCCTCCGCCAACGAGATCACCTGGGTGCAGACGGCCTACCTCATCTCCGAGGTCGTCATGATCCCGCTGTCGGGGTTCCTCTCCCGCGCACTCGGTACGCGCACCCTGTTTGCGATCTCGGCTGCCGGCTTCTCCGCCGCAAGCCTCATGTGCGGGCTGTCGTCGTCGATCGAGGAGATGATCGTCTGGCGCGCCATCCAGGGTTTCATCGGCGGCGGCATGATCCCGACCGTGTTCGCCTCCGCCTACCTCATCTTCCCGCGCTCGCGCATGAACTTGATCACGCCGATGATCGGCCTCGTGGCGACGCTGGCGCCGACCATCGGGCCCACGGTCGGCGGCTATCTCACGGATATGCTGTCGTGGCACTGGCTGTTCTTCATCAACGTCGTGCCGGGTATCCTCGTGACCATCGCCGCGTTGGCGCTCATCGACTTCGACAAGCCGGACTACTCGCTATTCGACAACTTCGACTGGGTGGGCCTCTTGGCGATGGCCGGGTTTCTCGGCTCGCTCGAATACGTGCTGGAAGAAGGCCCGCGCAACGACTGGTTCGGCGACAATACGGTGCTGACGCTCGCCTGGGTCGCCGGCATCTCGGCGGTCGTCTTCTTTGCCCGCGTGCTGACCGCGCGCTCGCCGATCGTCGACCTTTCCGCCTACTCCAACCGCAATTTCGCGATCGGCTCGCTATTCTCGTTCGTGCTCGGCATCGGCCTCTACGGGCTCACCTACCTCTTCCCCGTCTATTTGGCGCAGATCCGCGGCTACAACGCGCTGATGATCGGCGAGACGATGTTCGTCTCGGGCCTCGCCATGTTCCTGACCGCGCCCATCGCCGGGCGCCTCATGCCCTACGTCGACAAGCGCCTCATGCTGATGGCGGGCTTTCTGTTCTTCGCCGTCGGCACCTGGTGGATGACCTGGATCACCAGCGACTGGGATTTCTACGAGCTGCTATGGCCGCAGATCTTCCGCGGCATCGGCCTCATGCTGTCGATCATCCCGATCAACGACATCTCGCTTGGCACGCTGCCGCCCGAGCGAGTGAAGAACGCCTCCGGCTTGTTCAACCTGATGCGCAACCTCGGCGGCGCCTTCGGACTCGCCGGCCTGCAGACGGTGATCAACGACCGTACGGACCTGCACCTGGCGCGCCTGCATGAGCAGATCACGTGGTCGCGCGTGCCGGCCATGGAGACTCTCACTGCGATGACCAACAAGTTCTCGGCTTACGGCACGGATGCGCAGGCCATGGCCCTGAAGGCGATGTACGGCATGGCACACAAGCAGGGCGTCGTGCTGGCGTTCTCCGACACCTTCCTGCTGCTGACCGTGCTGTTTGCGGGCTTGGCGCTGGCGGCGCTGCTCGTACGCCAGCCGAGGGCAGCCGCAGCCCCCGCGCACTGAGCGTTGGTGGGATCAGCGCTACTTCTTGCGGAAGGCGTCGAGGCTGACGATCTGCGCGCCGCCGTTGTCCTGGCGCGGACGGTCGTCGCTACGCTTGGTCTCGGCCGCCTTCTCCTCTACGCGCCGGATCTTGTCGTCGGCGGGCTTCGAGGGCACGGCCGCGAGCCGTGGCGACACGGCTGCGGGCGCCTTCTCGATCTTATCGATGACGGGCGCGGGCTTCTCGGACTTGCTCTTGCGCGGCACTTTCGGCTTCTTCGGCGCAGTCGAGCGCAACGTCGGGGAGGCACCGTTGGTGCGGTCGGAGCCGCGGCCGAAGCGCTGGCTCATGTCCTCGCCCGCCTCCGGCTCCACGTCCGGGTCCTCGAACTGGAGGCCGTAGCGCACGCTCGGATCGAAGAACACGCGGATCGCGGCGAAGGGCACGACGAGGCGCTCGGGGATGCCGTCGAACGTCAGCTTCACCTCAAAGCCGCCGTCGTCGACGGAAAGATCCCAGAAGCGGTGCTGCAGCACGACCGTCATCTCGGAGGGATACTTGTCCTTGAGGCGCTTCGACAGCACGACGCCGGAGGCCGAGGTATCGAACGAGATGTAGAAATGATGGTCGCCGGGCAGCCCCGACTTGGCAGCTTGCGTGAGCACGGTGCGCACGACGCCGCGCATGGCGTCCTGGGTCAGCGTGTCATAGTCGATCGTCGGCTCGGCCGCCATTCCGTCTAGCTCAGTGCCCTTGCTGGCTTAGTACCGCTAACTCAGTACCCGTGGATCCCGGTATACCCGTGTCCTGGTGGGATCGTCGCAAGCCCCGGTAGCTCTTTCCCCCCGAAACGCAGGCGGGATCAAGTGGAGGGCTTCTGTTGCCCGGTGCCCTCCGAACCGCGCCTTACCCGGCTAAGGGTAAGGACTTCAAGTTCAGACCTTTCGCACTGCGTTACGCAGCGAGAGCGGTCTCAGCATAGTTGTCATTGGCAACTATTCTGAATGGCCCGATGACGGCGGAACCATGCCGAGCGAAAGCTAAGCCCTTTACACCCTCGTCGATCCTAGTTC
>CAXMLT010000575.1:0-2302 GCA_964194245.1 uncultured Hyphomicrobium sp. | reverse complement strand
GTACCAAACGCCGCTGTGGCGGGCGCTCGTCGCCATTGGCGTCGACTTGGAGGTGCTCTACCTGTCTCGGCAGGGATACGCAACCCGTGTCGATCCCGAGTTTGGCGTGTCGTTCGCGTGGGATACCGAACTGTTATCTGGCTACAGCAGCCAGTTCGCGCCGGAACTCCGGAAATTCCCGGCGGGGTCGCCCTGGACAGGGGTGGCTGTTTCCTCTCGACGATTTCTACGGACACGGACTTTTGATGCGTTGATCCTCCCTGGCTACGCGATGGCCGGGTATGTGCGAGCGATCCTGGCAGCGCGCTCGGTGAATCTGCCGACCTACCTCCGAGGCGAAACGGTCAGCAATGCTTTTCGAGCGCGACTCGGCTCGTCAAGAGGGAGCTTCCGTCGACGTCTGCATCGACAGGTAGTCTCGCGAGTGTCGGGTGCCTTCCCGTTGGGGATCGAGAGTGAGAAGTTCTATCTGGACCTTGGACTAGGCCCCGATCGTTTAACGATTGCGCGGTATGGCATCGACAACGCCGCGTTCAATCGTGCGTCTCCCTCAGCAATCAGCGACGCGCGTCATCGTCTAGGTGTGGGCGACCGCGATCGTGTACTTCTGTTCGCGGGCAAGTTCATCGCACGGAAGCGGCCCCTCGATGTCTTGGCGATAGCCTCCCGGTTGAGGCGGCGCGGTTTTCGGGTGCGCTCAATGTTCGTTGGGGCGGGACCATTAGAGCCGCGGGTCAGGTCGTTGATGACGAAGGACGACATGGCGCTTGGATTTGTGAACCAAGGCGATCTGCCCTTGCTGTACAGCGCTGCGGACGTCGTACTGGTTCCGTCATTCAGCGAGACTTGGGGACTGGTGGTAAACGAAGCTTTGGCGGCCGGGACGCCGGTCGTGGCATCGACCGGCGTGACGAGTGCCCTGGAGATAATGGCTGCGTCAGATTCTGGCCGTCAGACTATCCGCGTCGCGCAATCGGACGATTTCGAAGGCCTTGCGGATGGCGTGGAAACCCTGTTGAAATGTGATCGAGAGGAAGTAGCGCTACAAGCGGCGGCCGCAGTCGCGCCCTTCGACGTCACCCTCGCCGCCCAAGCGATCGCCGAGCGGCTCGAGCGCGACCGCATTCTCTACGGTCGTGCGAAGCAATAAATGACGATCGCTGTCTCCGTAGCTGAACAAGATGATCACAGTACGCCTCCCGGCTTTGACTCGGCCTACGCAATTTCCGTGGCGTCGGGTCGGAACCGCCCGCCGTCTCAGGCCGCACTGAGTCTATCGAGCACGTCGTGATTCCTTATTCTCGACACGTAATTGACGAAGACGATGTCAGCGCGGTGCGGAGGCGCTGCGGGGAGACTGGATCACTCAGGGACCGACTGTGGGCGCCTTTGAGGAGGAGCTCGCCGGCAAGGTTGGCGCACGATTTGCCGTGTCCTTCTCGAGCGGCACGGCAGCCCTGCACGCCGCTGCCGCCGCTGCCGGCCTTGGTAGTTCTGACGTCGTTGCAACAGCGGCTCTTTCCTTTGTGGCGACCGCAAATTGTGCTCGATACGTGGGAGCGCGGGTGACCTTCGTCGATATTGACGATGAGACTCTGAACATCGATCTGACTCGGGTCCCCAGTGGAATCGCTGCATTGATTGCGTGCCATTTTGCTGGCTTGCCAGTAGACCTCCGTCGACTGCGAGATCGTCCCCGCATCGTGATCGAGGACGCAGCACACGCCCTTGGCGCGGTCACACCGGATGGTCCCGTAGGGAATTGTGCGAACTCGGAGATGTGCGCATTCTCGTTCGGCCCAGTTAAGTCAATAACGACCGCCGAGGGGGGAGCCGTTACCACGAACTCGGAATCACTTGCCGAGAAGCTCCGACGCTTTCGGAACCACGGCATGATACGGACACCGCAAAGAGGCGCGTGGACCTACGAAGTCCATGAAATGGGATTCAACTATAAGCTGAGCGACATCCATTCCGCCTTGGGACGCAGCCAATTGTTGAAGCTCGAGAAGTTCATCGCCCGACGCGAGGACCTCGCGCGAAGGTACGACCTTCTTCTTAACCGATTGCCCGTCCGGCTGCCGGCGGCGTGTCCGCCGGAGACAAGGCACGCGCGGCATCTGTACCCGGTCCGGGTCGCGAATCGCTCACGTGTGTTCGCAGATCTGCGCGACTCGGGTATCGGCGTGCAGGTGCATTACGTGCCTATTCATCATCATCCGGCGTTCGCAGACCAGTCGCTTGACTTGTCGCGAACCGAGGCCGCGTATGGCGAGTTGTTGTTGACCGGGTCCCCTTGATC
>CAXMLT010000574.1:0-2738 GCA_964194245.1 uncultured Hyphomicrobium sp. | reverse complement strand
GGAAGAGATCGAGGATGCCGCCGCGCACCGCGAATTCGCCGGGCTCCATGACAGTGCCGCTGCGCTGGTAGCCCATGAGGCCGAGCCGCTGCGTGAGGTGGCCCATGTCGATGCGCTGGCCCGGCGCGATCGGCTTGATCGCCCGCTTCAGGAATGCGCGAGGCGGCACGCGCTGCAGTATGGCATTGACCGTCGTCAGCACCACGGTGGGGTGCTTGCGCGTGCTCAAGCTCAACTTGGCGAGCGCCGCGATGCGCTTGGCCACGATGTCGGCGTTGGGGCCCACGCGGTCGTAGGGCACCGTGTCCCAGGCCGGAATGGAGACGACCCGCACCTGCGGCGCGAAGAAGGCGAGCAAGCGCTCGAGCGCATCGAGGCGGCGGTCGTCGCGCGCGACATGCAGAAGCGTGCCAGGTACCGATCCATGGCCGGCTTCCGCGGTAAGCTGCGCGAGCACGAGTACGTCGAGCCCTTCGGGCACGCCGGTCACGACGCGCTCGCTATGCGCTTTTGTCTCGGCTTCGCGAGAGCTCATGCGTGGTCAGGTCCTTCGGCAGGCATGGCCGCCAGTCCGTGATAACTGCGCAGCGCCACGATCAACCCCGCGAATGCCGTCTCCTCCGGCGCCTCGCCTTGCTGGAACCACTGCGTCAGCAGCGGATCGGGGAGCGCCAGCAGCCGCTCGAAATCGTCAAGCTCGGCAGCCGTCATGTTAGGCAGCCGCTCGATGGCAAAACGCCCCAGGATCAGATCCATCTCCTTGGTGCCGCGATGACACGCACGATAAGCCGCGCGGCGGCGGCGTATCTCAATGTCATCGGTCATCGGCGACGGTCCTGACAGAACGGGCTCTGTTGGATAACCCCGGGCACGAGGCTTGACGCCACCCGGCGCGCCCGCCACCCTCACTTGCGGTCGGGCCGTTGATATAGCGCCCGTTTCGCCTCGCGCAAAGGGTCACGCATTGGGCCCTGGCGTGAATGCTTGCGGGCTCGAGCCGGGCCTGCCCATCGGCGCAGCAGCCGTCGCTTCTTGGATGTGCAGAACCGCCTCATGCGGCCAAACGAGCTCAACGCACTCTTTGCTTCGCTGCAGGCGCTGACCGGCATAGGTCCCCGCCTGATCGTGCTGCTGAAGAAGTGCCTCGCGTTGCCGCCCGGGGTCGCCGAGCCGCGCGTGCTCGACCTGCTCTGGCACCTGCCGAGCGGCGTCATCGACCGGCGCGCGGAGCCGACGGTAGCGGAGGCCGTGCCCGGCTCAATCGCCACGCTGAAAGTGCGTGTCCTCAAGCACAAGGCTCCCCCGCGCGGCAACACGCGAGCCCCCTACAAGGTACAGACTGAGGACGACACCGGGCGCCTCGATCTGGTGTTTTTCCACGCCGAGCGCAAGTTCATCGAGCGCCAGCTCCCCGTGGGCGAGGAGCGTTACGTGTCGGGCCGCGTCGAGCGCTACGGCGAGACGCTGCAGATGTCGCATCCCGACTACATCGTGGCCCCGGCCCAGCGCGATGAGCTGCCGATGCTGGAGCCGGTTTATCCGCTTACCGCGGGCCTCTCCGGCAAGATCATGCAGAAGGCCTCACGCCAGGCGCTCGATCGCCTGCGCGCGGTCCCCGAGTGGCAGGAGCCGCAATGGCTCAAGGCGCGCGGCTGGCCGGGCTTCGTCGAGGCGCTGCATCGCCTACACCGGCCGACCGATGCAGCCGACGTGTCGCCCGGCGCGCTGCCCTGGCAACGGCTCGCCTACGACGAGCTGCTTGCGGGCCAGCTCGCGCTCGGGCTCGTGCGCATAAGCTTCAAGGATCGCCCCGGCCGGAGCGTCAGGGGCGACGGACGCATCCGCGCGGCGATCGCCGACGCGCTCCCCTTCTCGCTGACGCGCTCGCAGCGCGAGGCTATGCGCGAGATCGAGGCCGATATGGCGGCGCCGCGGCGCATGCTGCGGCTGCTGCAGGGCGACGTCGGCTCGGGCAAGACGGTCGTCGCCCTGCTCGCCATGGCCGTCGCGGTCGAAGCCGGCGCGCAGGCCGCGCTCATGGCGCCGACTGAGGTGCTCGCGCGCCAGCACATGGAAACGATTGCGCCGCTCGCCGAGAAGGCCGGGTTGCGCATGGCCCTGCTCACGGGGCGCGAGAAGGGGCGCTCGCGCAAGGACCTGCTCGATCGCCTCGCCGCAGGCGAGATCGACATCCTTATCGGCACGCACGCGCTGTTCCAGTCGGACGTGGTGTTCCACGACCTCGCCTTTGCCGTCATCGACGAGCAGCACCGCTTCGGCGTGCATCAGCGGCTCGCCCTGCAGACCAAGGGCGGCAAGGGCGGCGCCGGCGTGCTGGTGATGACGGCGACACCGATCCCGCGCACGCTGCTCATGACGCACTACGGTGACCTCGATGTGTCGAAGCTGACCGAGAAGCCGGCCGGCCGCAAGCCGATCGTTACCAAATCCATTCCGATCGAGTCGATCGAGCGCCTGATCGAGCGCCTGCGCGTCCAGCTCTCGGAGGGCGCGCAGGTCTACTGGGTCTGCCCGCTGATCGAGAGCTCGGAGAAATCCGAGCTCGCCGCCGCCGAGGAGCGGCATGCGCACCTCTCGCAGATCTTTGGCGCCAACGCGGTCGGTCTGCTGCATGGAGCCATGCCGGACAAGGCCAAGGACGCCACCATGGCAGCCTTTGCCGCCAACCAGCTCGAGGTACTGGTGGCCACGACGGTGATCGAGGTCGGCGTCGACGT
>CAXMLT010000573.1:0-1553 GCA_964194245.1 uncultured Hyphomicrobium sp. | reverse complement strand
GCCGCGCCTCGAGGCGCGGCTTTTTCGTTTCCGGCCGGCTCGCCTGCCTCAATATTCCGTTTACAAAGGAATTACGGATAGGTTCACATGACCGTCGCCGCGCGCGGTGTATTGTTAATCGGAACGCAGGAGCAGCGGCGCATATTGAGCGGCAGCGTAGGATCATTTGCATGCCGGCTAATTGTTCTTCCACGAGCCCGCGCGTCGTCGTGACCGGAATGGGCGTCGTCACGCCGATCGGGCAAAGCGTTCCGGATTTCTGGAGCTCGCTGCAAGCGGGCAAGTGCGGGATCGGCCCCTTCGAAGGCGCCGATTGCGACAAGCTCGACGTCCGCATCGTCGCGCAGGTCAACGGCTTCAATCTCTCGGCTCGCCTGGCGGATTGGCGGCGCGACAAGAGCATCGCGCACTCGGGCCGCTTCTGCTGGCTGGCGGCTGCGGCTGCCGACGAGGCCATCAAGCAGTCGCGTCTCGAGACGCCATTTGCCGACGCTCATCGGGTCGCGTGCATCATGGGATCGGCGGCCGGCGGGCATCTCGCCACCGAGATCGCTGCGCGCGACCGCTATATCGCCGGCAAGCGGGCCGTGCACCCGATGCTGCTTCCGCGCACGGTCGGCTCCTCGGCGCCGGCGCACATCGGCATCGAGTACGGCGTCAAGGGTCCGACCTTCGGCGTCTGCAGCGCCGGCGCGAGCGCGGCGCACGCCATCGCGCTCGGCTGCGACTTCATCCGCATGGGTGCGGTCGACGTCGCCATCGTCGGCGGCACTGAGAGCACGATCACGTACAGCGCCCTGCTTGCGTGCGAAGCGCTGAGAATGCTCTCGCCGGACGGCTGCTTCCCCTTCTCGGCCAGGCGCAACGGCACCGTTCTGGCGGAAGGCGCCGCCGTTCTCATTCTCGAGTCCGATCGCCATGCGGCCCAGCGTGGCGCCAGGATGCTCGCCGAGCTGTGCGGCGTCGGCTTGGCAACCGGGCACGACATGCTCGTCGCCGATGCGCAACCCGAACGCGACGCCATGCAGCGCGCGCTGGACGACGCAAAAGTCGCTCCGAACAGCATCGGCTATATCAATGCCAACGGCCTCGGTAGCGTGCGCGGCGATCTCGAAGAGACGCGGGCGATCAAGGGCCTCTTTGGCAAGCACGCCTACGAGCTCGGCATATCGTCGACGAAGTCGATGCACGGGCACCCGATCGGAGCCGCGCCGGCGTTCGAAGCCGTTGCCTGCGTGAAGGCGCTCGAGGACGGCGTGATGCCGCCGACCATCGGGCTCGAGGAAGCCGACCCCGAATGCGACCTCGACTATGTTCCAGGCGCCGCACGCAAGAAGAAGCTCGCCTATGCGATGTCGAACTCGTTTGCGTTGGGCGCGATGAATGCGTCGCTCGTGTTCGGCGCACTCCCTGCTTAGGGCTCACTCGTACGTCCAGCCGTAGAGCCAGTCGTAGCGCGCCATGAGGCGCTCAGGGCCGAGCGTCCGCATCGCGAGGTTGCGCGCGCCCGCGAGCGGGCCGGACAGATGATAGACCGTGCCGTTGCGCTTCGA
>CAXMLT010000572.1:0-7075 GCA_964194245.1 uncultured Hyphomicrobium sp. | reverse complement strand
GTCCTTGGTCGCGACGTCGTCGCCGGACCACAACTCGCGCGCATAAGGAAGATCGATGCTCGCCCGGTAGTCGAGCATCCAGCAGTCGTAGCCGGCCGCGATCAGATACTCGAGCAGGTTGGTCTCGATGGTGTCGATCGAGAAAATGAGGCTCGACACCCCGAGCCCATGCGAAAGCACCACCGGCCCCTTGTGGCCGCCGCGATAGCGCGTGAGCTTCAGGATCTTGTCGTCGCTCGTCTTGACCAGATGGATCTCGGGCTCGGGCGCGCGCAGCGTGCGCTTCTTGCGTGGATTGACGACGTCGTAGCGGCCGAGCCGCACCAGAACGCCGCCGTAGGTATCGAACAGCTCGCGGCTGAAGAAGCGTCCGAACTTGCCGACGGCGCGCAGCCGGTCGGCGGCATCCTGACCGCCTGTGCCCTTGAGCGTCTGCATCTGCACGTAGAAGTCGTTGGGCGCAATCTCCAGGAGGCCGCGGGCGATGTGGCCGAGCTCGCCCTTGGCGCCCTTGCCGATGTCGATGAAGAGGCGCGTCGTGTCACGCCACAGATCGAGATCGGCGTCCGAACGCACGAGCTTGTAGCCCTCGAAGTAGTATTCCGAGCCGTCGCGCGCCCCGAGCGAGAACTTGTATTCGAAGCGCTTGGTCTCGACCGCCGATTCATCGACGCTCATCAGATTGAAGACGCCATCGAAGATCTCGAGTGGCTCGGGCGAGAGCGACGGGCACAATACGGAGCCGATGATGCGGCCCCGATGCAGCTTGTCATCGACGAAGCGGTCGACGTCGTCGATGACGATCGTCACCGTGAAGCTGAGCGTGGTGCCCGCTTCCTTGCCGCGCCGTGCCGCGGTCTCGTGCGGCACGTTGACGGTCCCCGAGAGATAGCCCGCCATGCGCTCGGTGAACTCCGCACCCGCAGGCTCGAGCTTGCCACGCCCCTCGGGCGCCGCCACAAGCAGCGGGGCATGTTGCATCGGCTCGTCGGTGAAGTCCCAGCCGCGGTCCTTGGCGAGATGGATCATGGCGCGCTCGGCGAGCGCGGTGATCGTCAGCAACGGGTTGACGCCCAAGGGGCGCGGCACGACGGAGCCGTCGCACACATAGAGCCCGGCGTGCACGGCGTCGGCGGGAGCTTGCGGGCGCCCGTCGAACACCTGGCACTTGTGATTGACGACGCCCTGCGTCTTGTCCTGCCCCATGACGCAGCCGCCGAGCGGATGCACGCTGATGAGATTGTTGCCGAGGAAGGTGTCGGTGAGCGGGTTGCGCGTGAAGACGCCGCCGGTCGCGGTGGTCGCCCGCTTGAGGTTTTCCTCCACCTTCTTGAAGATCGGCTGTTTAGCGACATTGGGCCACGCAACCTTCGCGCCGCCGTTCTCGAGAGTAACGCGCCCTTTGGCGTCGTCGTGGGTCATGACGAGATAGGTCTGCGTGCGATAGACCGCACCCTGGTAGGCCCCGAACAGCAGGCTCTGGCGCTCGCGGCCGCGCTCCTCGATGCTGTCGAGGATGCCCTTGTCGGTATCCTGGCCGAAGTGGCGCGCGCCGCCGGCCATGAGCGCGGGCAGCACGGGGGCGAGGCCGGAAGGGATCGAGCCCTCCTCGATGACCATACCATCCTCAAGCTTCGGCGTGCCGCGCAGATCGATGAGCCCGGTGATGCAAGGACCCACCGGATCGGTCCCGGCCTGCGGCGAATCACCCACGCCGACGCCGTTCACCGGCACGTTGTTGTTGTAGGCGAAGGCAAGTACGTCGCCGTTGCCGGTGAAGCGCCGACCGATGTGATCCGAAATGGACAGGCCCTGCTCCCGCGACCGCAGGAGGATCTCGGTCGAGCCGAGCGCACCGGCGGCGAGGATCACCACGTCCGCCGTGATCGACTGCTCGGCGGCGGCGAACTTCTCGCGGTCGTGCCCGAGCGGATCGAGGAACACGCGCCAGCGCCCGCGCTCGGGGCGCACATAGGAGACGCGCATCTCGGTAAAGATCTCGGCGCCGTGGTTGTAGGCGTCGGCGATGTAGGTCACTTGCACAGTGTTCTTGGAGCCGACGTTGCACCCAGCGCAGCAGTCGCCGCACAGCGTGCAGGCCGGCTGTTCGACGCCTGCGTAGTTGACCTGGCGCTCGAACGTCACGTTGATCGGCGGCCGCACGACGTCCTTGTGCATGGCGTTGCCGCTGATCTCGAGCGCCTTCAGCTTGGCGAGCGGCTTCCTGTCGGGATAGGGCACCGGCCGCAGCACCTCTTGCGCGCGCGCAAAGCCCTCCTGGCGCGTCTGATCGGCGGCGATCTCCCTCGGCCATACGGGGTCGTCCCACACGCGCGGGTCGGGCGGCAGCGAGACGTTGGCGTTGATGAGCGAGCCGCCGCCGAGGCCGCAGCCGACGAAGACGTGGATGTCGTTGCCGAGATGCAGATCATAGAGCCCGAGGCGCGAGCCCGAGACGTGGAGGCCATCCTTGGAGACCTGTAACTGCTCCTGCGCCTCGATCAGGCGGTCGGGAAAATCGCCGATGGCGAACTCGCGCCCGCGCTCGAGCACGGCAACGCGTTTGCCCGCACGTGCGAGCCGCGAGGCGGCAACGCCACCGCCATAGCCCGAGCCGACGACGATCACGTCGTAGCGCAGCTTCAGATCGCCGATGGACTTCGACAATCGCCGCATGGCTCAAGCTCCCCCGGTGCCGGCCGCTTCGCCCCGGCGCCACGGGGCGCGAAAGGCGAACGACCGCTTCTTCTTCGCCGGCGGCCGATAACGCGCCTCCAGCGCGCCCGGCTGCACGTCCCGCGTGTCCATCTCCCAACCGTAGTCGCGGGCGATGTGGATCATGGCACGCTCCGCCAGGGCCGTGATCGTCAACAGTGGGTGGATGCCTAACGGGCAAGGCACGACGGCGCCGTCAGAGACGTAGAGGCCCGTGTGGACGGCGTTGGGGCCGGCTCCGGGCCCCGCATCGAACACCTGGCCCTTATGGTTGACGACGCCGCTCGACCGGTCGGCCCCCATGGTGCAGCCGCCGAGCGGATGCACGGTCATCAGGTTACCGCCGAGGATCCGCTCGGACGCCGGGTTGCGCATGTAGCTGCCGCCGGTGGCCTCTGCAGCCGTCTTCAGCGCGGCCTCGATGCGCTGGAACACGCGCTGGCCGGGGCCATTGATCCATTCGATGGTCAGGCGGTCGTTCTCGAGCCGCATGAGGCCGTTGCCCGCGTCATGGCCGACGGCGAGGAACGTCTGTGTGTTGTGCACGGCGCCCTCGTATGCGCCCTTGACGAGGCTTTCCCCTGCGCGAGCGACTGCGTTGAGCGCGTCCGAGACCGAGCGCGATCCGTGCTCGCCGAACAGCGCGCCGCCGGGAGTCAGCAGCGCCGGCAGCATGGCGGCGAACGCGCTCGGCAACGCGCAATCGCACATGGCGAGGCCGTCGCGGACCTGCGGATCGTCGCGCATGTCGATGAGGCCGTTCACGGCCTGCCCCACTGCGGGCACGTCGGCCTTGGGCGGATTGCCGACGCCAACGCCGTTCACCGGCACGTCGTTATTGTAGGCCATGGCGATCACGTCGCCGTTGCTGGTGAAGCGACCGCCGAGCCAATCGGAGAGCGCCAGCCCCTGCGCCTGCGACCGCAACAGAATCTCGGTGGAGCCGAGCGTGCCGGCGCCGAGGACGACGATATTGGCCTCAAGCGAAACCTTCTGCGCGCCGCCGTCGCCCCAGTATCCCGGACGCAGCCACACCTGCCACGTGCCGTCTTCGCCCTTCGCTAACGAGAGCACACGCATCTCGGTGAAGATGTCGGCGCCGAACGCGGCCGCATCCGCGAGATAGGTCGAGGCGACGGTGGTCTTGGCACCAATGTTGCAGCCGCCGCAGCAATCACCGCACTCGGTGCAGGCTTCCTGATGCACGCCGGCGGCATTCGGCCCGCTCTTGTAGACGACATGCAGCGGGATCGGCTGCACCCCACGCCCAAATGCCGAGGCCGCAAGCCGTAGCGCCTTCACCTTCTCGTAGCTGGACGTTCGCGCAGAAGGTTCGGGCCGCAGCATATGCCGCGCGCGCACGTAGCCCTCGGCGAGCAGACGGTCGCGGCGCACTTCCAACGGCCATGCCGCATCCTCAAAGATGCGCACGTCCGGCGACAGGCACACATTGGCGTTGATGAGCGAGGTACCGCCGAGGCCGCATGCCTTGAGCACGTGGATGTCGTCGTTGAGGTGCACGTCGAACAGCGCGGTCGCCGAGCCTGTGTGCATGCGTCGCGCGCTGACCTGCAGCTCCTTGGTGGCGCCCGCCACGTCGACAGGAAAGTCGCCGGGCAGGAACTCGCGCCCCCGCTCGAGCACGGCGACCGAGCGCCCACAGCGGGCGAGACGGGAGGCGGCAACGCCGGCGCCGTAGCCCGAGCCGACCACGATCGCGTCGTAGCGGGGCTTCAGCTCGGTAGCGGGCCTGGAGAGCCGCGCCTGCATGTCCCGTTCACCCTCTCTCGTCCGGCCTAACAGGCGAACTCTCAGACGTAGGTCGATCCGCCCTTCGGCCCGCGCAGCTTCACGTCCCCCACGCGAATTTCGATCGGTCCCTCGATGAGCTGCGGCCGCAACGGCCGCGAGGACACGATCGTCGGGCCGTCGGAAGCGGCTCCAACCGGGCTGCTCTTGATCAGCCGCCACGACCATCGACGCGGCGTCTTGCGCAGGCCGATCGGGTAAATCGTCAGCTTGGAGGGCTCGATCTTCAGGCGTAGGAAATTCTTCCAGTCCGGGATGCCCATGGAGGCGAAGGCCTGATCGCAGTGCAGGCCGATGAGGCAGGAGATCGTCAGGTAGGCGCCCCAGACGAAGCCCGCCCCTATACCGCCGATGAAGGTCATCTCGAGCGGGAACAGCACAATCGTGCGCACGAGCTCCTGAACCTGATGCGAGGCGTCGAGATCGAAGGATTGCAATGTCGGCTTGGCGAGCGGCCATCCCCAGTTCATGAAGGCGATCGACGACCACGACACCAGGAAATAGAGGGTGAGCATCATGGCGATGTGCCCGGCCCAGTGTAGGCTGGCGAGCGCCACCCGAACTTTCGTTCCGTAGGCCGTGTCGGCGTAGGCGTAGAGCACGACCCACAACACCAGACACATGATGCCGAGCAGCACGTTGTTTGCCGCGGCGAGAGGCGTCACGAGGAACAGGTGCGGGAAGATCCTGAAGTCCTCGTCCTTGATCAGGATCTCGCCAACTGTGGTGTAATGCCAGTGGGTGCCGGGCAGCGTCGTCGTCGCGTAAACCCAGATCATCAGCCAGTAGATGGCGCCCAGCGCCACCGCGAAGCCGTAGTTCCTGAAGGGAAACAGAAGCGTCGACAGACTCATGCGCCGGCTGGTCGTGCGCGAGGGCCAGCACGAAGCCTTGCCCGTCGGCTTCCCGTCCTTCAACTGGCAGCGTAAGTTGATATCTACCTCGCTCCCGAGCCAGCGCGTGTGGCGGTGGCTGTTCAGGTAGTGCGTCGGCGAGAAATAGGCACCGCCGCCGCCAGCGGTGACAAAGTTCGTAGCAGTACCTTCCGTCACGCAGCGAGCGTAGTGGTGAAGGTCGCCGGCAATGACGGCGCAAATGCGCGCGCCGGCATCGTTGGCGATCTTGGTTATGTGGCTCAGGTTGTCGTCGCCCTGCAGCTCGTCGTCCTTGTCGTAGTTCCAGCTCGGCTCTGGTGTACAGAGGATGAGCTTTGGCGCCTCCGTCGGATGCTGCTTCATCGCCTCGGCGACGCCTTCGAAGTAGAGCACCTGGCCGGCATCGAGATACTGCGCGAGCTGAATGTCGGCGCCCCAGATCCACCAATTGTGTGGCAGCCGGATCGCGAAATAGCTGCGGTGCTGCGGGCACATCCAGCCGCCGATGCGGTTCTCCGCCGCGCGCCCGAACCGCGCCTTGCAGAACATGTAATCGAAGGAACTCAGGCCGTCATACCAGTCGTGGTTGCCGGGCAATACGAACAGAAGCCGCCGCCACGAGCCGTCGGAGGAGGCCGGCAACGCAGCCTTGTAGGGAAACTCGAAGCGGTCGCGGTAAGCCTTGCGGCTCGGGAACGGATAGACTTGGTCGCCGCCCATGATCAGCAGCTTACCGGCGGGCAGCTTGCCCGCGCCTTCGATGTCGAGGCTCGGCGCGCTGACGAGGGAAGCCATAGCGTATGTTGAATCGAAGCCGTCGCCGAGGTCCGCGATATAGTCGACCCAGACCGTGTTGCCATCGCTGAGCTCGCGCAGGTCGGCATAGTTGTAGCGGCCGATGACCTGCTTCATCACCTCCGGCGCGAAGCCGTCGATCGTCGCTTGCATAATGCGTTGGTCGGCGTACTGACCGAAGAGCTCCGAGACGATGGAGCGCCAACCGGTGCTGACCAGATGGCTCGGGCTATACCAACGAACCATGCCCGGAAGCGTATTGAGATCGATCGTCTCCCCCGTGTCGGCAGCCATGCCGAACTCCCCCAACGCTGACATGCGACTGAAAATGCAACGCTTCTCAGCGGACGGAGGCCCCCCGGCCCGTCCCCACCAAAGACTCTAGGTTGGTGCTCCCACGATGTCCAGAATGCCGCCTGATTAGGCTCAATGGTGGTGCCGGGAGGCCTCCGCGGAGGGGCGAACTGGCGGGCAGAGCCGATTGTGCGCTGCGAGAGCAAGGCAAAAAGGCTGTCATTCTACCGTCAGCGGCGTAGGGCATTGATCCGCCATCCCAAAGCCACCCAAGAGGTGACCAAATGCTTCGCCGTCGCTCGCCCTCTCTCGTTCTCGCCCTCATGGCAGTTCTTTGGGCACCCCTCTCCGCGCAGGCGGAGGCTCCGAGCTGCGGCAGCATTTCCGATAGCCGATCCAACGTGTTCATCAAGCTCATCATGCCGCCGCCCTGCGACGACTGCGAGGAGACGAAGGCGGAGCTGAAGGAGCTCGCGCAGATCCAGGATGCCCGTTCGCCTGCCGAGCAGGACCACGCCAAGGCCGACATCACAATCTCGCTTGCCCGCTTTCTCGACGGCGCCGGTGCCGTCGCGGAGTTGGTAGGA
>CAXMLT010000571.1:0-1744 GCA_964194245.1 uncultured Hyphomicrobium sp. | reverse complement strand
ATCCTATTCATCGGACTATTTACGTCGATCCCAAGACGGGGCTGCCCGCGGTCAACCTCGTGGCGGAGGACACCCCCGGCGCCGTACCGGTGTTCAAAGGCGTCTATTCGTATCCGACCGATCTCGTGATCGAAGGCTACCCCGGCGCGCCATTGGCGAAGGTCCGGTAGATGAGATTTGCCGCGCGCGAAGAACGCGGGTGAGTGTGAGCAAGAGTTGTTGCGTGTTCGTATGAGGAGAGAAACGACGATGCGCGGGATGTTGACGGCCTTAGCCCTGTTGATCGCGGCGAGCGGTGCCGCGGAGGCTGCATGCAAGGACGAGGTCGCTGCGGCGCTCGACCGGCAGCGCAAGTCAAGCGGCTTTCGCATGCAGACGGTGATGCTGAGCCAGGACGGCCTCGTCAACATGACGGTCGACTACTTGCTGCCTGACCGCATGCACCAGACGCTGAGCACGTTGAAAGACCCAAAGCCGGTCGAGACAATCCTCATCGGCAACCAGGCCTGGAGCCGTCAAGATGGACCTTGGACGCTGCTTCAACCCGAGACGACGAGACAGCTCGCCGATCAGATGAAAGATACGGTGGGCGAAGGTGACGCCAAAATCACCGACTTCGAGTGCCTCGGCAAACAGCAGGTCGCCGGCAAGGACCTCCTCGCCTATCAGGGCGAGAACGAGGATCCGGAGGAGAAGAAGGACGCCGCCGCCAAGAATCAGCCGAAGGCTTCCGACCGGCCTGTCCGCATCATCTACGTCGACCCCACCACCGGGCTGCCGCTGCGCAGCGTGTTTGCGCGCGCCAACAAGATGGACAAGCCCATTTTCGAGGCGACCTACAGCTATCCCGTGGATATCAAGGTCGAACCGCCCAAGCTCGACGCGAAGTAAGGCGCCTGTCCGCTACCCGATGCCCATGACGCCGGCCGCGTGCCGGCGCGTGGGCTCCTGCGCACGTGCTGGACAAATCGGAGGCGCGCTATAGCCAAACCGCCCGATCGGCAATACAAGGCCGCCTCATGCCGAAACGCACGGATATCAAATCCATCCTGATTATCGGGGCCGGGCCGATCATCATCGGCCAGGCCTGCGAGTTCGATTATTCGGGGACCCAGGCCTGCAAGGCTTTGAAGGCCGAGGGCTACCGCATCATTCTCGTCAACTCCAATCCGGCGACGATTATGACGGACCCGGAGCTGGCGGACGCGACCTACATCGAGCCAATTACGCCCGAAATTGTCGCGAAGATCATAGAGGCGGAGCGACCCGACGCCCTGCTGCCGACCATGGGCGGGCAGACGGCGCTCAACACGGCACTGGCGCTCTACAACAACGGGACGCTCGCGAAGTTCGGCGTGGAGATGATTGGCGCGCGCGCCGAGGCGATCGACAAGGCCGAGGATCGCCTCCTGTTTCGCGACGCCATGAAGAAGATTGGGCTCGAGACGCCGCGCTCGATGATGGCGCGCGATCGCGTCGAGGCTGCAGCCGCGATCGATGTCGTCGGGCTTCCCGCCATCATCCGGCCCTCGTTCACGCTCGGCGGTACCGGCGGCGGCATCGCATACAACCGCGAGGAGTTCTTCGAAATCATCGAGCGCGGGCTCGACGCCTCTCCCACGCACTCGGTGCTGGTCGAAGAAAGCGTACTCGGCTGGAAGGAGTTCGAGATGGAGGTCGTCCGCGATCACGCGGACAACTGCATCATCATCTGCTCCATCGAGAACGTCGACCCGATGGGCGT
>CAXMLT010000570.1:0-2243 GCA_964194245.1 uncultured Hyphomicrobium sp. | reverse complement strand
GCCGACCTCTCCCCCTGGGAGAGGTGAAGGGTGTCGACGCTCCGTGCAGTTAGGTGAAGAGCCAGGACGAGACGCCGCCGCGGCGGGCGAGGTCCGACATCTGCGCGTTGAAGCCGTCGAATACTGCCTGGCTGGCGGCGACAGGCAGCCACGGCGCACCGCTGGTCCGGCGCCGGTACGGCCCCATGAGCTGGGTCCAGGCGTCGTTGTCGAGGTGGCGCTCGGGCGGGATGCGCGGAGGCAGGCGCCGCAGCCCGCTCTGCGAGGCCAACCACGCGTAAGCTGCCTGCCACACGTCGATGGGAGCCGCCATGTTGTGGCGCCCTTTGAGCTGCGTGATCGCCAGCATGCCCGCCTCGCGCGAGTGCGGGCCGATCTCGAGCGTTGCCACGTGCTCGCGCTCGCGGCGGATGGAGAATAGACGGCAGCGGTCGTCGCCGAGCCGCTCGGCGTACTGGTCGGCGCAGTTCTGCATGGCGCGCGCTTCCGCCAGGATCTCGTTGCGGTCGAGCAGCGGTACGAATGAGTAGCCACGGATGTCGCCGCCGACGAGCCAGGAGTCGGAGATGACGCCGGGGCTGAGCTGCAGCACGAGCCGCATGCGGTTGAGCCAGCTCTTGGCCGCACAGAGCGCGGTGTCGAACGCGATCTCGGGGCGCCAGGGCACGACGATGAGGTTATGCGCGCGCGTCTGCGTGGCGCGCGAATGCCAGGCATAGGAGGCGAGCACGCCGAAGAGCTGCTCGGGGTTGCCGGGCTCGGTGAAGATCGATTGGTCGGCGAGCCAAAGCGCGAAGTCCTCGTGGCACGCCTTGGCGCCGAACGATACCGATTGCAGCCAGAAGGCGCTGTGTGCGGGAGCACCCGGCAGCCGGTTGGCGACGCGGCGCGCGAAAGTTTCGCTCGCCGGTAGATCGTCCTCGATCGCTTTCTGGAACGCCTCCGGCGGCAGGCGGCGCAGCCACAGCGGCAGGCCGAGCAAGCGCGCAACCGATTTTAACGGTGCGCCTTTCTCGATGAGCGAGATCGCCTCCCGCCTTGCATCGGGCGCACTGCGACGTGCAGCGAGTGCATAGATTGCGCCGGGGAAAACCACCGACAGATCGACGAGCCGGGTGGAGGAGCGCATCAGGCGACGCACCTCGCGGCGCGCCGGGTAGGCGAAACGGGCAACGTAGCTTTCCCATTCGCCGGGGAGCTCGCTCGGCTCCGGCGCCTCCACTGGGTCGGGCCGCCGGCGGATTAGTTTCGTGGGCTGTGTCATATCGTACTCGATCCACATCGCGCCCGGCGTCATCGGCCGGTCCGACGCCGCCTCGAGCGCTCAAGGGGTAGCGTCGCAGCTTATTGCGGCACGCGTTGGACGAGGGCCGTGCAGTTAAGGAATGCGTAGGTGAGAGTTAATGCCGCGGCGGACGGCCTATTTCACGCGCATGCGGTCGAGCGCGCCCTGCAGAATTATCGTCGCCGCCAGCTTGTCGATGACGGCTGCCCGCCGTTTGCGGCTGGCATCGGCCGCGATCAGCGTGCGCTCGGCCTCCGCTGTCGACAGCCGCTCGTCCCATAGCAGGATGGGGATTGGTGTCAGCGCGTTCAGATTTCTCGCGAAGGCCCGCGTCGCCTGTACGCGCGGGCCGGTGGTACCGTCGAGGTTCGTCGGCAACCCCAGGACGAGTCCGGCGACGCCATGCTCCTGAACGAGGCGCAGAAGCTCGGCGGCGTCCTCCTTGAACCGCTTGCGCCGTAATACGACCAGCGGCGATGCGATGGTGCGGGTCACGTCGGACAGGGCGAGCCCCAGCGTCTTGGTGCCGGCGTCGATGCCGATCAGGCGGCCGGCAGACCCGATCCGCCCGGTAAAGGTCGCTATGTCGCCAAAGGTTTCGCCGAGAGTGGCCTTCTTGTTGGCCGTCTCGTTCGCCGTCTCGTTCGCCATGTCGGCGTTCGCTCGCTATCGTGGACCCGGTCCCACCTTATACTCTGCTGTGGGCGGGGCCTTCGAATTCCTCACCCGGCAGCTTTGGCGATGTCCATCCGAGAGTAGTGCGCGTGCAGGAAAGAACAGCGCCGGCGCCGTCCCAAGCCTCTCCGGCTGTCGATCGAGCGCCACCGGGGGGCACCGCTTCCGTGCTGGTGCTGTTCATCGCCGCGAGCTTCCTCTCCGCCTTCCTTCTTTTCTCGGTCGAGCCGCTGTTTGCCAAGATGGTGCTTCCCGTGCTCGGCGGCTCGCCCTCGGTGTGGGC
>CAXMLT010000569.1:0-6514 GCA_964194245.1 uncultured Hyphomicrobium sp. | reverse complement strand
GCGACACGGTCGGCGATCCCTACAAGGATACGGCCGGCCCCGCGGTGAACCCTGCGATCAAGATCACCAACATCGTGGCGTTGCTGCTGCTGGCGGTGCTGGCGGCGCAATAGCTGGCGCGAAGCGGCGGAGCGTCCGCTCGCCGTCAGGCTGCAGGGCTTCGCTCTTAGTCGTTGCCGAAGATCTGCTTTGTTCCGAGGTTGCGAAACAGCATCTTCAGGATGCCGTCGTCGTGGCCGCCCGGTGCGGGTGTGGTGCGCGAGACGTAGTCGAACACCCTGCCGTCCTGCATGCCGTAATTGGCCACGCGATCGACGGTGCCGCCGGGTGAGAAGTACACGGCGACCACCTGCCGGTCCTTCTCCGACGGAAGGAAGAACGCCGACTGCGTCTGTGTGCTCGAAATGTAGTAGAAGGCCTGCCCGTTGTTGACGACCGCCGTGGTCGCGGGGGTGCCGAGGTTCATGCGCACCTGCTCTTGGCTCATGCCCGGCTGGATCTGCTGCAGGTCGCCATCATGGAACTGGGTGCCATGCTTCAGCGTCGTTGCCTCGCATCCGCACAGCGCAAGCGCGGCAAGCAGCACGAGCACGGGCGTCCGCGCCCTGCGGCGAGCAATGGGCATCCGATCCGTCAGCCGCGGGCGGCTCTGGCACTGGCGCGCGTTCGTCTCTCGGCGCATTATGTCACTGGCTTCCCGAGAATCGATTGGTTGGCGGTCTAGAGCGCGCTTAACCTGAGGTCTTTTCCGATGCAACGCGACCGGCGGCCCCGTCCCCCGAACTTTCTTTACCCCCCAAAGCGAGCCAAGCTCTAGATGCTCCGGTCGCTTAGGAGGCGGGCTGAGTTCCAGCGTAAAGCAGGTGAGATTTATGGCGCGATCGTGACGCAGTCGCGACAGCCGCCATTTTACGCGCGACTTGGCATTCCTGACACACCTACAGGGCGTTACGAGATGGTCGTCATTCACCTTTTCCTGGTGCTGGAGCGGCTGCGCTGCGCCGGCGCGAGCCCCGAGGCGGAGGCGGCCGCACAGGCCCTCGTCGACGCCTTCGTCGCCGATATGGACGACGCGCTCCGCGAGCTCGGCGCGGGTGATGTCGGCGTGCCGCGGCGGGTCAAGCGCGCGGCAGCGGGCTTCTATGCGCGGGCGAAGGACTACCGGGAGGCGATTGCCGCCGGCGGGTCCGCGCTGGAGGGAATGCTCGCCCATCATCTGGAAGCGTCGGAAGGCGAAGCCGCCTCGGTTAGCGCGCTGGCAGGCTACGTCCGAGCGGCGACTGTGACCCTGGGGGCCGAGCCGGTCGCGGACGTGCTCGAGGGACGCCTTTTCTTTCCCGAACCGTCAATTGCGGTGTAGAGCGCGCCATGAGCGGACCGCTGCCGTGGTCGCTTCGCACGACCGAGATCCCCCAGACCGGCCTGCACAAAACCGTGTTGGCGACGGAAGCCGAGAGGAGCTCCGTCGCCCGAGCGCTCGGGCTCGTGTCCTGCGAAGCGATAGATGCGGACTACACGGTGCGTGCGCTGGGGGCCGGCCGCTACCGTCTCGCCGGCACTCTTCGCGCTCGGGTGACGCAAGCCTGCGTCGCGACGCTGGAACCGATCGCGCAGGAAATCGCGGAAGTGTTCGAGGTCCAGTTCTGGCCCCCGGGCGCGCTGACGGAGACGGGCGAGGAAGAGGTCGAGGTGTCGAGCGTCCCCGACGTCGAGCCGATCGACCACGGGACGATCGAGGTGGGGCGCGTTGTTTTCGAGACGCTGTCGGCCGCGCTCGATCCCTATCCGCGCAAGAGTGGCGCGACACTCGAATGGCAGGACCCCGAAAGCGCTGAGGAGCCGGGGGCGTCGGGCCCGTTCGCGGCGCTGAAAAAGCTCAAAGATCAGACGTGACGCCGTGCACTTGCCAAACTGTGGCTCGGGGAACGCGACGCAGGGAAAAACAATGAAAATCGTGTTGTTTCGCAACTGCAAAAGAGTATGGTCCGGGCGCAATCTAACGGTGGCCACACGGGACATGGCGGCTGCCAGCCCGAGACAATAACTGCGAGGCGACCCGCGACATGTCTCAGCCGCGGACGATAGCGCTCGACGCCATGGGTGGGGATCACGGCCCTCCCGTCGTGGTGGCGGGAGCGGCCATTTCACTCGAGCGCTACCCCTCGCTGAGCTTTCTATTCTTCGGCGACGAGGCGCGTATCGCAGCTGAGCTCGAGAAGTTTCCTGCGCTCGCGGCGAAGTCGCACGTGGTCCACACCGCCACGACCATCGGCATGAGCGACAAGCCGAGCCAGGCTTTGCGCCGCGGCAAGGGCACAAGCCTGTGGCTCGCCATCGAGGCCGTGCAGAAGGGCCAGGCGGACGTTGCAGTCTCCGCCGGCAACACCGGCGCCTTCATGGCAATATCCAAGCTGATCCTGCGCCCCATGGCCGGCATCGAGCGCCCGGCCATCGCGGCGATCTGGCCCACGGTCAAGGCGGAATGCATCGTGCTCGATGTCGGCGCCAACATCGGGGCGACCGCGCGTCAGCTCTCCGACTACGCGCTGATGGGAGCGGCGATGGCGCGCGCGCTCTTCCACGTGGAGCGCCCGACGATCGCGCTGCTCAACGTCGGTGTCGAGGAGGTCAAGGGCGACGAGGAGGTGCGCCAGGCGCACGCTTGGTTAAAGAGCACCGACCTGCCGCTCGACTATCGGGGTTTCATCGAAGGCGACCAGATCGGACAGGGGGCGGTCGATGTCGTGGTCGTCGAAGGCTTTGCCGGCAACGTCGCCCTCAAGACCGCGGAAGGCACGGCGCGGCAGATCAGCGAGTACCTCAAGGCCGCCATGCGGCGCACCTGGCTGTCGCGGCTCGGCGCCCTCCTGGCCGCCGGCGGGTTCCGCGTCCTTAAGGAAAAGATGGACCCGCGGCGGGCCAACGGCGGCACGTTCCTTGGCCTCAACGGGATCGCGGTCAAGAGTCACGGGGGCACGGATGCGCTAGGCTTTGCCAGCGCCGTCGATCTCGCGTACGAGATGGCCGAAAGTCGGCTCACGACGCGGCTAGCCGCCGATTTGGCGGCGTTCCATCACAAGCTCGAGGCGATGACCGCGAGTTGACGATTGGGGTCCGGAGCGGCCGCAGCGGCGGGCTCCGTTACCAACCCACCGCGCACAATAAGGTCGAATAAAAAGAGGAACGACCGTTGGCAGTCATCCGCTCCGTCATCCGTGGTATTGGCGCGCATCTGCCAAAGCGCGTGATGACCAATGCGGACTTGGCAAAGCTCGTCGATACCAGCGACGAATGGATCGTCGAGCGGACGGGCATCCGCGAGCGTCACATCGCGGATGAAGGCGAGCGCACCTCCGATCTCGGCGTCGCCGCGGCAAAGCAGGCCCTTGTGCGCGCGGCCATCGACCCCGTCGACATCGATCTGGTGATCTGCGCGACCGCGACGCCGGACCGCACTTTTCCGGCGACCGCGGTCACCATCCAGAACGCGCTCGGCGTGACGAAAGGCGCGGCCTTCGACGTGCAGGCCGTGTGCTCGGGCTTTGTCTACGCGATGACGGTCGCCGACAATTTCCTCAAGACGGGCCAATTCAAGCGCGCCGTTGTCGTTGGTGCGGAGACGTTCTCGCGCATTCTCGACTGGTCGGACCGCTCCACCTGCGTGCTGTTCGGCGACGGCGCGGGCGCGGTCGTGCTCGAGGCGCAGCCGCAGCACGGCACGCGCGAGGACCGCGGTATTCTCGCAACGCGCATCCGCTCGGACGGACGCTTCGAGGATCTGCTCTACGTCGATGGCGGCCCGGGCTCGACCAAGACCGTGGGGCACCTCAGGATGAACGGCCGCGAAGTGTTCCGGCACGCGGTGCAGAAGATCACCGGCGTCATCGAGGAGACACTCGTGACGACCGGTTTCGCGCCCGACGAGATCGACCTCTACGTGCCGCATCAGGCCAATCAGCGCATTCTCGACGGCGTCTTGAAGAAGCTCGGCGTCGGGCCCGAGCGCATCGTGATGACGCTCGCCCGCCACGGCAACACGTCGGCCGCGTCGATCCCGCTCGCCCTTAACCAAGCCTTCGAGGATCACCGCCTGAAGGAAGGAAGCTTGGTGCTCATGGAGGCGATGGGGGGAGGTTTCACATGGGGTGCGGTGCTCGCCCGCTGGTGAACGCGGCCGCCTCCTCGCCACGCCCCAAAAATTTTTGTGTAATTTCAGGCAGTTGAAATGCGCTCCTGATTGACGATAAAGCGCGCTCCCGATAGCATCGCCAAAAGATTACAAAACTGGGAGGCAATTGCCATGGGAGGCAAGACGTTGACGCGAGCGGACCTCGCGGAAGCGGTCGTGCGGAAGGTTGGGCTTCCGCGCAACGAAAGTCAGGAGTTGGTCGAGCTTGTCCTGGGGGAGATCTCGGCCTCTTTAGCGCGCGGCGAGGCGGTGAAGCTGTCCTCGTTCGGCTCCTTCGGCATCCGCCAGAAGGGCGAGCGCATGGGACGCAACCCGAAAACGGGGGATGAGGTACCCATCACACCACGCAGGGTCCTGGTGTTCCGCCCCAGCAACATCATGAAAGAGCGGATCAATCAGGGCCGATCCAGACGTAAGGCGGCGGAGTAACGGCGGCGCGTTTGCTTTCCAGGCGCCGCAGGCAGCGGAGGCGCAATGAGCAAGACGGCGGAGGCCTTTCGGACGATCAGCGAAGTTGCGAGCGAGCTCGACGTCCCCAAGCACGTCCTGCGGTTCTGGGAAGCGAGGTTCCCCCAGATCCGCCCGATGAAGCGCGGCGGCGGGCGCCGCTACTACCGGCCCGAGGATCTGGCGCTCCTGCGCGGCATCTGTCACCTGCTGCACGCCGAAGGCTACACCATAAAGGGTGTGCAGAAGATCCTGCGCGAGCAGGGCATCGATCAGGTGAAGCGCATCAGCGGAGAGGTGCCGGCGCCGAAGGAGGCGCCCCCGGTGGCGGCAAAGCGCGACCGCCGCGGCAAGGCGCACGTGGGCGTGCAAGCAGCCACCTTCGGCTCCGCGGGAGAGCACGGGGCGTCGTCTCGTTCGCCGTCGACGACGAGCACCCTCAAGGCGGCGATCGCGGAGCTCGAGCTTTGCCGCAATGTGCTCATGGGCAAGGCCGTCGAAACGAGCGCTCGCCGGCGCGCCAAGCCGCGCCGCGCCGCCTCCGCTTGAGCGCCTGCGCGACAGCTGCCGGGGAGCGCATCGACGCGCGCGCCATCGGCGAGCTGGAGCTTTGGTGCGTCGACACGCGGGCCTCGGCCTCGGTGCTGCGCGCAGTCGAGCAGGATGCGGCGCTGCTCTCGGAGTGGGAGCGGCGGCGTGCGGCGGCGTTCGCCGATAGAGCGCTCGCCGACGAATGGCTCGCCGCCCACATCGCGTTCCGCGTCGTGCTCGAGCGCGCAATGGGCAAGGCTCTGCGCGGCGTGCCATTGGCGCGCTCGCCGAGCGGCAAGCCGCAGCTCGACGGCGCGCCGATCGCATTCAACATATCGCACGTCCCCGGGCTGGCGCTGATCGCGCTTGCGCGCGGCGGCATCGTGGGCGTCGATCTGGAACGGGCACGCACCGTTCACATGCGCGAGCCGCGACGCGCGCGCATCGAGACTGCGGGAGCGGCGCTGAGCCGCGGCGAGCCGCTACCGGCAGACGCTGACGCGCGCTTTCTGCAGGCCTGGGTGCGGCTCGAGGCCTTCGCCAAGGCCGAGGGAGACGGCGTCGGCCGGCTCTTCACCCGGCTCGGCATCAGCGGCAACAGCGCTCGCACGGACGAGGATTTTCGTGCCCGACTGGACGGCGTCCTCGCAGAGACGCCGGTGGGCGCGACCTGCGACGTGGCAATCGGCGAAGGCGTGTTCGCGGCCGTCGCTTCGGACTCCGCGCAGGCAACTCCGGGGGTTTTCAGGCTGCCCGAGGGCAAAAGCGCGGTTGCGGCGCTGCTCGCTTGAGCGCGGTGGCGTTTGCCGTTGACCCGGGTGACCGCGCGGGGCAAAAGGGGCGCTTCGGAGCGTAGCGCAGCCTGGTTAGCGCACCAGTCTGGGGGACTGGGGGTCGCAGGTTCAAATCCTGTCTGCCCGACCATTTCTGGTGGCTTTGTGGCACGGTGGTTGGTTAGCGCCGCCGATTGTCGTGAGTCAGGAGTTCGCGTCGTGATTTCCCTCCGCGCCTGGTCCGGCGCCTCATCGCAAATCGAACCCGGCCCGCGCGTCGGCGCTCCGCGACGCTAACGACGGAGTCTCGTGCAACCCAAAACTCCCACTGAACTCCCAAAAGCATACGATCCAGCGGCGGTCGAGGCCCGGCGTTACGCGCTGTGGGAAGCGACGGGAGTCTTTCACGACGAGCCGGAGCCGGGCCGGCCGCCGTTCGTCATCTCGATGCCGCCGCCCAACATCACCGGCCGGGCCCACATCGGTCAGGGATCCACGTACACACCGATGGATATTCTCGTGCGCTACCATCGCATGCGGGGCGAAAACGCGGTCTGGCTCCCGGGCCAAGACC
>CAXMLT010000568.1:0-5273 GCA_964194245.1 uncultured Hyphomicrobium sp. | reverse complement strand
ATCCTGATCGTCGAGTTCGCCAAGCAGGCCGAGGAGCAGGGCATGTCCCGCTACGACGCCGCTGTTGCCGCGGCGCGCACGCGGCTGCGGCCGATCTTGATGACGTCGCTTGCTTTCATCCTGGGCGTGCTGCCGCTGGCCGTGGCGGTGGGTGCCGGCGCCGAGATGCGCCAATCGCTGGGCACGGCGGTGTTCTCCGGCATGGTGGGCGTGACCCTGTTTGGCTTGCTGTTCACGCCGATATTTTATGTCCTTTCGCGCGGGCTAACGCTGCGCGGCAGGGGATCGGCGGCTGACGATTCCGCGGCGACGGGCGTCCAACCCAGCATCGTCGCGGATCGCCCGCTCGACCCGGCCGGCAGAGATACGGGCAACCCGTCCTCCTGACGCGCTGTACGGAATGCTGCCCCCCTAGTCGGCGATCGTGCGGTAGAGCTCGGCTGCGGTCGTTGCTTTCCTGAGCTTGCTGAGCAGGTCTCCGTCGCGGAGCTTGCGGGCGGCCGCGGCGAGAGTGTTGAGCTGATCCAACTGCGAGGCAGCCGGAAGAAGCATCAGGAACACGATGTCGACCGGGCCTGCATCGATCGCCGCAAAGTCGATGGGGTTCTTGAGCCGAGCCAGCAATCCAAAGGGCTTCTTGATTTCGCGCAGGCGCGCATGCGGGATCGCGACGCCGCCGCCTATGCCGGTGGAGCCGAGCTCCTCGCGCTTGCCGACTTCGTTGGCGACCGCGTCGGCATCGAGCTTTAGCTCGGCAGCAGCGCGGCGCGCCAGGTCGCTGAGCAACGCGGCTTTGCCGGGCGCCTGAACGTCGATCGCCACATTGGACGTGGCGAGAAAGTCTTTGATCTGCATCGGCGGTCCGCGTCTCTCTTTTGTATTGTCGCTTGTTGTCGTGCCGAATTCTCAGGCTGGGGTCAGTCGGGGGCACGTAGCCGGTATCCAATCCCGGTCTCGGTTAAGATGTAGTGCGGGCTCTCGGGATTGGGCTCGATGCGTTGCCGTAGCTGCCGTACGTAGACTCGCAGGTGCTGGGGGTCGACCGTCTCGTCCCAAAGCTCGCCGATCAGGAACTTATGGGTAAGCACCTTGCCCGCATGCTGCACGAGCAGCCGCAACAGATCGTACTCCTTGGGCGAGAGCTTCACCTCCTTGTCGCCGACCTTGACGATGCGGCGCACCAGATCGACGCTGAGCTCATCCACGAGAAAGACCGGCCGCTCCCCGTGCACTTGCAATTGGTGCCGCAGCGCGGCGCGCATGCGGGCGAGAAGCTCGTCCATGCCGAACGGCTTCGTCACGTAGTCGTCGGCGCCGAGATCCAAGGCCGCGACCTTGCCAGCCTCGTCGCCGCGACTGGAGAGCACCACGACCGGTAGGCCCTCTTGGCGGTGACGTATCCGGCGCAGGAGCTCCAATCCGTCAATATCGGGGAGGCCAAGATCGAGGATGACGAGATTTGGTTTCTCGTCGAGCAGCTCGAGTGCCGTCTTGCCATTGGGCGCGTCCAACACATCATAGCCTTGGGCCGAGAGCCCCATCCGCAAGAGCTTGCGGATCGGCGGCTCGTCGTCGACCACCAGGACTTTGATCCGAGCGGCACTCATTCGGTGGTATCCACCAATTCGCCCTGCGCCGGCACCGGTAGTCTGATGGTGAAGACGGCGCCGGTGCGGTCCGCGCGATTGGCGGCCGCGATCGTGCCGTCCATCGCCTCGACGAACCCTCGCGAGATTGCCAGCCCCAGGCCCGTTCCGGCTCGCACGTGGTCACCCTTTTGCACCCGGTAGAACTTGTCGAAGATGCGCTCGAGATCGCCAGGCGGAATACCGGGCCCTTCATCGACAACCTGCAGATAAACGGCCTCCGGATCCTTCCAGCCTTCAACGCGGATCGGAGTCCCTGCCGGCGCATACTTTGCCGCGTTGTCGAGCAAGTTGAAGAGAACCTGCTCGAGCAGGACCGGATCAACCTGCACCATCGGCAGACCGGGTTGCAGCTCCGTCTCGATCGTGTGCTGAGCCAGGATCTTGCTCGCGCGCTTCAGGGCCGTGCTCACGATGTCGGCCGGATCATGCAAGGCGCTCTTGGGAGCGACGGCACCGGCTTCCAGCTTGGTCATGTCGAGCAGGTTCGCAATGAACCGGTTAAGACGCTCTGACTCGTCGACGATCGTGGACAAAAGATCGGCGCGTTCCTCCGCGTTGAGCCTATCGGCAAGCTCACGCAAGGCGCTTGCGGCTCCGAGGATGGCGGACAGCGGCGTCCGCAGGTCATGCGAGAGCGACGTCAGGAGAGCTGCGCGCAGTCTTTCCGTTTCGGCGGTGCGCTTGGCCCTGTCCACGTCCTCCGCGAGGTGCACCCGCTCGATGGCCAACGCGGCCTGGTCGATCAGCGCGTCGAACAGCCGCCGCTGGTCCGGCGTCAGCAATGGACCCGGCTTATCGCTGTCGATGCCAACGACGCCGACGGTCGACCGGCCGGTTCGCATGGGTAGGAACAGTCGTTGCGCGCCCGGGAGCGTATCCGCTCCCCGCCCCGCGGCACGGTCGTTGTGCCAAGCCCAGTTGGCCGCCGCCAGGTCCGACTGGTCGAGCGTATCCTCCGGAGGATAGCCCGCCTTCACGGCGATCCAGCCATCCTCGGGAAGCAGCAGCACGACGCGCACCTTGAGCATGGAGGCGATCTGGAATGCCGTCGCCCAGAGCACGTCGTCGAGCGTCCCGGTGCCGGCGAGCTTGCGGCTGAAGGCATAGAGCGCCTCGGTCGTGCTCGCGCGCGTGGCGGCAATGACCGCCTGACTGCGCATACGCGCAGCGATATTGGAGACGATGACGGCAACGACCGTGAACGTCACGAACGCCGCCACGTTGGTCGGGTCGGCTATCGTAAACGTATAGATCGGAGGCAGGAAAAAGAAGTTGTAGCAGAGCGATGCCGCAACGCTGGCGACGAGCGAAGGGAGCAAGCCATAACGAACTGCGACGCCGATGACCCCCGTCAAGAACACGAGATCGACGCTCTCGACCCCGATCCAGGGCCGGATGAGCCACGCGACGCCGAGTGCCGCTCCGACGGAGAGCAAAGCCGCGATATAAGGGATCGGGTTGAGCGAGGGCTGCTCTTGCGCGGCACGGACGGACTTCTTTTGGATCAGCTCGCTGCCAAGCTCGTCGCCCGCGATGACCTGCACGCTGATATTGCCGGAGCGCCGCAGAAGATCGTGCACGATGGAGCCGTGCAGGATCTCGAACCATCTCGATCTCTCCGACTTCCCGACGATGATCTGCGTTGCGTTGTTGGCGCGGGCAAATGCCAGGATGTCTTCTGCGACACGCCGTGTTCCGCTCGGCACGGTGATTGATTCACCACCGAGCCGCTCGGCAAGGCGCAACGTGTCGGCAATGCGGTCGCGCTCTTCTTCGCTGAGCCGCAGGCTGCGCCGCGTCTCGACGCTGAGCGCTGTCCACTGCGCATGCAGCCGGTCAGCCACGCGTTTGGTGTAGCGCACGAGGCCCGCGGAGCGCGGATCCTCGCTCACGCAGACGAGAAGGCGCTCGCACGCGGCCCACGGACCAGAGATGGCACGCGACTGCATTTCGGTGAGCAGTTGCTCGTCGACGCGCTCCGCGGTGCGCCGCAGGGCAAGCTCGCGCAGGGCCGTCAAATTGGCCGGAGAGAAAAAGTGCTCGAGCGCACGCTCGGCCTGCTCGGGGATATAGACCTTCCCCTCCTTCAGGCGCTCGATCAGGTCGCCGGGTGTGAGATCGACAAGCTCGACGGCATCCGCCCGGTCGAACACCGAATCCGGCACCGTCTCGCGCACACGGACGCGCGTGATCTGGGCGACGACGTCGTTCAGGCTCTCGATGTGCTGGATGTTGACCGTCGTGTAGACGTCGATGCCGTGGTCCAGCAGCTCCTCGACGTCGAGATAGCGCTTTGAATGGCGACTGCCGGGAGCATTGGTATGCGCCAGCTCGTCGACGAGGACGATCTGCGGGCGCCGCGCGATGATGGCATCGAGGTCCATTTCCTCGAGCGAGCGGCCCTTGTATTCGACCTGCCGGCGGGGGATGATCTCCAGCCCCCGTAGCAGAGCCTTCGTCTCCTTGCGGCCGTGCGTTTCCACAATGCCGACAACGACGTCATACCCGTCCTTCTTACGGGCGCGGGCCGTTTGCAGCATCTCGTAGGTCTTGCCGACGCCCGGCGCCGCACCAACGAAGATCCTGAGCTTGCCGGTGCGTCCTTCCTCGCGCCGCGCAGCTTCCAGCAGCGCTTCGGGCGACGGTCGCACTTCGGAGTAGCCTTTTTGCTCTGCCATTCAGCGGCCTCCCACGAGGCCGGCCCAGTATCACTGCGTGGGCGTGCGGTCCAGAGCCAGATTGAGGGCCAACACATTAACACGCGGCTCACCGAGGAGCCCCAAGAGAGGGCTTTCGGTGTGCGCCTGGATAAGTTGCCGCACTCGGTAATCGGGCAGGTTGCGCGCTTTCGCGACGCGCGGCACCTGGAAGTAAGCGGCATCCGGCGAGATATGCGGATCAAGGCCGCTGCCCGAGGTCGTGACTAGATCCTGCGGGACGGCGCTCGAGGGATTTTCCGTCTTCAATTTCTCGACGTCCGAGCGCACGCGATCGATGAGCGCCTTGCTGGTCGGCCCCAGGTTGGAGCCCATCGAGTTCACCGCGTTATAGGGCTGCGCCACCGACTTCGATGGGTCCGCCGGATCGGGCCCTGTCGTCGCCGAGGGGCGGCCGTGGAAATACTTGTCCGCCGCGAAGCTCTGCCCGACCAGCTCCGATCCGATCACCTTGCCGTCCCGCTCGATGAGGCTTCCCTGGGCTTGATGGGGAAAGATCAGGCCCGCCAAGCCGGTGATCGCCAGCGGATAAGCGAGACCGGTGATGAGTGTCAGGGCGACGAGTAAGACGATCGCCGGGCGGATTTCTTTCAACATGACCAGTCTCCTCAGACCAGGTGCAGGGCATTGACCGCGAGGTCGATGGCCTTGATGCCGACAAATGGAATGATGATGCCGCCGACGCCGTAGATCAGAAGATTGCGCCGGAGCAACGGGCCGGCTCCAATGGCTCGGAACGCTACGCCTTTGAGCGCCAGCGGAATGAGCGCGATGATGATCAGCGCATTGAAGATGATCGCCGACAAGATTGCGCTCTGCGGAGTTGCCAGATTCATAATGTTGAGCGCCTGCAGCTGCGGGTAGAAGATCAAGAACATCGCCGGGATGATGGCGAAGTACTTCGCCA
>CAXMLT010000567.1:0-3108 GCA_964194245.1 uncultured Hyphomicrobium sp. | reverse complement strand
TGTTGCCGATCTCGATGTAGTCGCCTTCGGCAACCGAGGCCGGCAGCAGGAACGGGCCCTTCATGTAGTCGATGGAGTCGCACGTCGGGCCCCACAGTTCGAACGGCACCAGCGCCTCGCTCGGGTCGACGTCGCGGCTGACGAGGCGCGTGGGGAAGACGAAACCCAGATGCGCGGCGTCGAACAGCATGCCGTAGCCGCCGTCGTTGATGTAGAGGTTGTTGCCGCGGCGCGCGTCGACGCGCACGATGAGGCTCTCGGCCTCGGCGACGAGCGCGCGGCCCGGCTCGCACATGAGGCGAATGTTCTCCTTCACCGGCAGGTCGTTCACGCCGGCGAGGATGGTATCCAAGAAGGTCTGCATCGACGCCGGCTCGCTGTCGGGATAGCGCGAAGGGAAGCCGCCGCCGACATCGAGGCGGTCGATGACGACGCCGGCCTTCACGATCAGCTTGTGCACCTCGCCCAGCGCCGTGATGAACGCATCGGGGGTCGTCGTCTGCGAACCGACGTGGAAGGTGAGGCCCAGCTCCGATGCCGCCTGCCGCGCCTTGACGAGCAGCTTCGCCGCCTTCGGACCCGAGAGGCCGAACTTGCGCTCGAGCGGGATGCGGCTGTTGATCGCCGGCACCGCGACTCGCACCCACAGCAGCAGGTCGCGCGCGTTGTCGGTCGCCTCGAGGATCTTGTCGAGCTCATCCTCGCCGTCGAGCGCGAACGAGCGCACGCCGAGCTCGTAGGCGCGGCGGATCGCGTGGCGCGATTTCACCGGGTGCATGAAGTGCAGCTGCGCATCGGGGATCGTCGCCGCATCCTCGATCTCAGGCAACGAGGCGACGTCGAAATGGCGGATGCCTGCGCCGTAGAGCGCGCCGATCAGGAACACCGAGTTGTTGGCCTTGTAGGCGTAGGCGACGTCGCCGGGGAACTTGTCGAGGAACCAGCGGGCCGCGCGCCCCGCCGCATGCGGCCGCAGACCGCGCACCGGCCGCTCCGGTCGGGACTTCTCGATCAGAGCTGCCGCAGAGGAGAGTTTCTCCATCGCATGAAACCTCCACCGCCCCTAGGGACGCACCATGACCGCATAGCGCAAAGAGCGCCTGCATTTAGGGGGCGCTGCCCCCCCTGTAAAGGGCTTTTTTGTGTCAGGAGTTCCGGCGGGTGGCAGGGGCAAGCGTTGCTTCCTAGGCTCGCTGCAGCGGGCTCGTAACCGAGCTGCGGCTTTGTGCTGTTCTCCTAAGGCGCGCGATGCCTAAAAGACGAAGTGATGTCACCAAACCGGCGGCAAGCCGGGGCGTTGGACGGCGTGATGCGTAACGGGGGAAAAATCCTGATCGACGGGCTTGGGGCACAGGGCTGCCGCATGCTCTTCACCGTGCCCGGCGAGAGCTTCCTCCCTGCGCTCGATGCGCTGTTCGACGATGGGCCCATCCGCACGATCGTCTGCCGCCACGAGGGAGCGGCAGCGATTATGGCGGAAGCGGCGGGCAAGCTCACGGGCGCGCCTGGCGTCGCCTTCGTGACGCGTGGGCCCGGTGCGACCAACGCCGCCTCGGGCGTGTTCGTCGCCCACCACGATGCGACGCCGATGCTGTTGCTGGTGGGGCTGCCAGCGCGGGCGCGTGAAGGGCGCAAGGCATTCCAGGAGATCGACCTCGAAGCGATGTTCGGTGCGATGGCGAAGCACGTCGAGATCGTGCGAGCGGCAGCGCGCATCCCCGAGGCGGTCGCCCAAGCCTATCAGACCGCGTGCTCCGGCCGGCCCGGGCCCGCGGTGCTCGGGTTCCCAGAGGACGTGCTGCATGAAACGTCCGAGGCGAAGGACGCGGCGCGGATCGAGCCGGCGAGCCCGGGCCCCTCCGCGGGCGACATGCGCCGCTTGAAGGAGCGGCTTGCCGCCGCAAAGCGCCCGCTCGTGCTCATCGGCGGCGGCGGCTGGAGCACAACCGCCGCAAAGCAGCTCGCGGCGTTTGCCGGCAGGTTCGACATTCCCGTGGCGGCGACGTTCCGCCGGCAGGATCATCTCGACAATCGCCATGCCTCTTACGTCGGCCACGCCGGGATCGACATCGATCAGGTGCTCAGCGGAGCGATCGCGGGCGCGGACGTCCTGATCGTGATCGGCGAGACGCCGGGCGAGGTGCCGACCGCCGCGCAGACGCTGATCGCGGCGCCGGACCCTGCTCAGATTCTCGTGCACGCGCATCCTTCCGCGGATGAGGTCGGCCGTCTCTATCGTACCGATCTGCCGATCGTCGCCAGTCCGGAGGCGTTCTGCCGCGCGCTGTCCCGCCTGCGCGCTCCGGAAAAGCGTCCCTGGCGCAAGCTGCGCCGCGAGCTGCGTGCGAGCTACGAAGCCTCCTTGAAGCCGCTGCCGACACCGGGCTCCGTCCAGCTCGCCGAGGTGATCGCGACACTGTCGCGCGAGCTGCCCGACGACGCCATCGTGACCAACGGCGCCGGCAACTACGCAGGCTTCCTCAACCGCTACTTCCAGTACAAGGGCTACCCGACCCAGCTTGCCCCCGCCTCCGGGTCCATGGGCTACGGTCTGCCGGCCGCAATCGCCGCGAAGCTTATCCACCCTGGGCGGCCGGCGGTCGCGCTCGCGGGCGATGGATGTGCCTTAATGACGGGGCAAGAGCTGGCAACTGCCGTGCAATACGGCGCAAACATCGTCCTGATCGTCGCAAATAACGGAATGTACGGCACCATCCGCATGCACCAGGAGCGTCTTTACCCTGGCAGGGTGGTCGGCACGAGCCTCGTTAACCCTGACCTTTCCGCGCTCGCCCGTTCGTTCGGCGCGGCCGGCGTCACCGTCGAGGCGACGCGGGAGTTCCTGCCGGTCCTGCGGCGCGCGCTTTCCGCGTCGGTTCCGACCGTAATCGAGCTGAAAATCGACCCTGATGCGATCTCGGTGAGCAAAGCCTAAGCGAGATCGCGAAGGCCCCAAATTGAACGCGCTCCGCCGCACCGCCGCCCCACACGTAAATACTTCGTTAAATCTACAGTTGTGCCGTTATCCATGGCACAAGCATTGGTTAGACTAACAATATCTTATCGGTTACAAATCCCTCAGAGCCCGTCCGGGAACATCTTGAATCG
>CAXMLT010000566.1:0-2562 GCA_964194245.1 uncultured Hyphomicrobium sp. | reverse complement strand
GAAGGTGGGGTCGGCGCAGCGCTTACATTTCTTTGAGTGGAGAGCCATCAGGGGCCTGAAGGCGAAGCAGCCCTATGCGTCGGCATGAAGAGCGGTGAGCCCTTCGCGCTCGCTGGCATTTGGGAGAACTGGCAAAGGCCCGGCGCCGACGAGTGGATCAGGACGTATGCGATCCTCACCACGAACGCCAATGAACTGGTCAGGCCAATCCATGACCGGATGCCGGTGATTATTCCGCCCGAGTCATACGGCCGATGGCTGAGCACTCTCGATCCCGACCCGCGGGATTTGTTGGCGCCGTATCCAACCGGGCCGATGACGATTTGGCCGATCTCAACTCGGGTCAAAAATGGATCGTTCAGGGCGGGTTCTGAGCGAGCGGCAGACAAATGTTGGGTGGCGGACGTGATTTCCCGCCAACCAAGGAGGGGACCAATGCTTAGCGAACTGCTTCCACGCGCTCTTCTTAACGTGACGGTCCTGGCTTTGACGATCCCTGCGCAAGCAAAGGAAGGTACTGTCTCGATCGGCCAGTCGAACCCCGGCACGCTAGATATAAACGGAACGATCGATCCCCAGACACTGGTGACTCAAGTTGGTGCGGTCGCCGTCCCAGCCATGGCGGCGGTATTGTCCTCGCTTCAGCCAAATGCTGGCGCCGGCGGAGTCGTACCTCACCGCGACAAACTCCGGGGCCCTCGCAGCCCCGAGCGGGACGGCGATCTTAGGCGCCACTGGGCGTGATATGTCCGAGTGCATGGCTGCGTGGGAGGCAAAAACTCACATCACGAAATCGAGGTGGCGGGAGATATGTCAGCAGACAGACGCTCGTTGAACCTCAAATCTGAGAAATCAGCTTTAGCGACCAAGGTCCAGCCAATTGAGATTGCGGCGTTGATCCGGTTTGTACTCCAAACTCGCTACCTTGTCCTGTGCGGTGACCTTGTACACGAGGCATCTTTTGATCGAATAAATCAGCCACTCGAGCTTGGCTGACGTTGCAACAGGGAGGATGGATCTCGTCGAAGCAATCGTCTGGTGGGGCCTCATCGCCCTGGGCGGCTTAGCGATTGCGGGCATTCTCGCTGGCATCAAGAACCGCGATTCGATGTTTCCTTTTGGATGGGGTGGTGTTTCGTGCTGCCGCCGCTCGTGCTCTTTCTGTTTCTTTTGCCGCGCCTTGCAGGGCCGCGGCCGCGCACGCCATTTCTCGACCACCCCCATTAGCCCTGCTGTCCGTTGTTGGCCCTTGTCACCGCACGGCGAGCCCTTACGTCCGCTTGTATTGGGTAGAGCTGACGGCGTCCGAATGACTCGATCACTTCAGCCCATGACCCGAAGCCGTCGCCATCATTCGCGTCTTCCACACGAACAAAGACAACATGTCAGGCCGCCGATTCACTCCGGCCAGGGCTTGAGTTCAGCGCCCTCAGATAGGCAGCCTCACGGAGTCATAGAAGAACGCACTGATAAGCGCGGCAGCGGGTAGCGTGATGACCCAGGCGATAACGATGCTGCCTGCAATATTCCACCGCACTGCCGAAGCTTTCCTCGCCGCGCCGACACCAATAATCGCGCCTGTGATGGTGTGTGTCGTAGAAACGGGTATGCCCAGCCAGGTGGCCATGAACAAGGTGATCGCACCCCCCATCTCTGCGCAAAAGCCCTGCATTGGGTTCAGGCGGGTGATCCTGGAACCCATTGTGCGCACGATGCGCCAACCGCCCAAATACGTTCCGAGGGCCATCGCGGTTTGGCACGAGAGAACAACCCACAACGGCACGTAAAACTCGCTGCCGAGATGCCCTTCGGCGTACAGCAGCCCGGCAATGATGCCCATGGTCTTCTGCGCATCATTGCCACCATGGCCCAGCGAGTAGAGCGCTGCAGAGGCGAGCTGCAACGACCGAAAGGTCTTGTCGACGGCAAACGGCGTGCTGCGCACGAAGATCCAGGAGACTGCCAGCACGAGAAGGAGCGCCAGCAAGAAGCCCAGGAGCGGAGAAAGCGCGATGGCGCCGACGGTCTTCAGCACGCCTGACCAGACGATAGCGCTGGTCCCGCCCTTCGCCGTTCCCGCTCCGATCAATCCTCCGATCAACGCATGAGAGCTAGAGGAGGGCAGTCCCCCCCACCACGTTATCAGATTCCATGTTATGGCACCCATGAGCGCGCCGAACACCACGCGCGAGTCGACGACATTCGCGGAGATGAGGCCCGTCCCCATCGTCTGGGCGACGTGCAGCCCGAAGAATAGAAAGGCGATGAAATTGAAGCATGCGGCCCAAACAACGGCGGCGTGAGGTGACAGCACACGCGTTGAAACCACGGTCGCAATCGAGTTCGCCGCGTCGTGCACTCCGTTGAGGAAGTCGAAAATTAAGGCAAGAGCGACAAGAGCGATCACGAGCGCGAGCGATGCGGAGACCATAGCTTAGAAGCACTTTCTCAAACGTGCTCGATAACGATGCCTTGGATTTCGTTCGCCACATCGTCGAAGCGGTCGACGCTTTCCTCAAGATGATTGTAGACCTCGTTTCCGCGCACGAACTCCATGGGATC
>CAXMLT010000565.1:0-5386 GCA_964194245.1 uncultured Hyphomicrobium sp. | reverse complement strand
CCCGCCCTCGCCGGCAAGTAGCGGCACCCGCCAATCGCAGCCATTCCCTTCAGGACCTTCCATGCGCAGACCGGGACGCATGATCCTGCGCGCGCTGCTGGCAGCGTTTCTGCTCGCCGCGATCTTCGCCGCGTTCTGGCTCGGCCTCGTCCCGCAGCGCTTTTCGCCGTTCGCTCCGATCTCGCTCGACGAGGCGCCAAGCTGGTTCGTCGACTTCCGCCTTGCCGCGCTGCGGCGCGACCCGGAGCTGTGCAGAGCAGTCCTGCGCGAGCCTCATATCAAGGCGACTCCGATTCCGGACAGCGGTATCAAGGAGGGGTGCGGCTGGATCAACGCGGTACGCTTGAGCGGGGTTGGCGGCGCCGAGATCGGCGTCGATCAGCTCACCTGCGAGGCGGCGGCCGCGCTCGCCCTATGGGTCGAGCACGAGGTGCAGCCGCTCGCGCTATCGACCTTCGGTGTCCGCGTGATCGGGCTCGAGGACATGGGCGCCTACTCCTGCCGCAACATGATCGGCAACAGCAAATGGACGAACCTGCGCAGCCAGCATGCGCTCGCCAACGCCATCGACATTTCCGGCTTCAAGCTGGCGGACGGGCGCGTCATCACAGTCGCCAAGGATTACAAGGGCAACGGGACCGAGGCCGCCTTCCTGCGCGCGGCGCATATGCGTGCCTGCAAATATTTCCGCGTCGCCATCGGGCCCGAGTTCAACGCTGCGCACTGGAACCACCTGCACCTCGATCGCGGCGTATTCGAGCGCTGCAAGTAGCGTCAGAACCGGATGACGGCGCCACTCATCAAGAGGTCTAGATCGTCGATGGGAGCGTTGGCGATCGGCCCCGTGGCGGTGAAACCGTTGAGCTGGCGCAAATTGAGCTCTCCACTCGCATGCCGGTAGTACAGATAGAGGATCATGGCGGCAGCATCGATGCCCTGCGCGATGCCGCCGCCCCACACGTTGGCGCGGGAGCTCCAAACGGCCCAGTTGCCGGCTCCCGTCGGGTTGAGCGAATCGGCCGGCCCAACGAACGCCGCCGTTGCCGCCCCGCCGTCGTAGACGAACTGCTCGCCATAGATCGTCGTCTTGCCGAGATCGTTGAACCGGCGCTCGATCCCGATCTGGCCCGAGGCGAAAGTGTGCTGATCCCCGACGCCCGTTCCCTGGTAGCGCAGCGTGTCCTTGATGAGGCCGTTGAGGTTGAGGCCTGAGCCGAAGTTCACGAAGAGACCTGTTGGCTTGTCGAGCACGCTGATGGAGCCGCTCAGCTGCCGGCAGGAGGTGTCGTCGCCGTTGTCGACCAACACATTGGCTCCCGCGCAAATGACGCGCGAGCGCGCGCCCGGCAGGAGTTGCGTGTAACCGATGCCGGCAGAGACATTGAAGCGCCCGACTGTGCCGTCATACCGGGTCGCCACGTCCCAGAAATCATCGGCAACCCACGTTCCAATCGCGTTCCAGCCGTTCCATTTGGGCGTTGCATACTTGATGAGCTCGAAGCCACGCTGGCTTTCGCTCGGTTGGTCGCCGCCCGCGGCGATCAAGCGGCGCCAGGTGAGATCGCTCCTCGTCAACTGTCCGCTGCGGGAAGAGCGCAGGAACATCCCGAAGCCGGCGTCCTGGATTTCCGAGTACTTGGCGGAGGCGTTGGTCTGGGTGACGTTTGAATCCGCGATGCGGTCGGTAGCCGCGAAGGTCGTGCCGATGATCAACGCGCCGAACCGCTTGCCGAGCAGGTACAAGAAGTTATCGCGGATGTCGGCGCCGAAATCTCCCCGGTTGTCGACGCCTTGCGGGCTCAGCTGATTGACCCGCAGCGAGTTCGCCGCCTTGATACCGATCTCGAGGTGATAGCCGAACTGCCAGTCTGCGCTCGGCTCGAATTTGCTGACGAAGCTGAATCGCGAGCGGTCGTTGTCGTTGGTGACGGTATAGACGTTGCTCGCCTTGCCATCATACCAAGTGAGAGCGGACTGGTTGATCGTGCCGGAGATCACTAGGGAGACTTTGCGGTTGCCCTTGCGCGCGGTGGTTGCCTCGAGCTCGGCGATGCGCGCCTCGAGGTCGGCACAGCAGTCTCCGGGATCGACGGCGCCAGCGGACGTCGTCGCTGCAAGCAAGAGCACAGCGGCGGCTTCAAACCGTCCCAGCCGCGTTGCGCGACCCCTGCTCAAAGCGGCAAGCCCCTCCCCGCGCCTCAGGATAGACGAGGCAGTATCCGATTCGCGCAGTTTGGGTTCCCAGCAATCGGGGCCAACCAACAGTTTGGCGACGGTCGCAATCGGCTCGATTTGCAGCCGCGTGCGAGCATTGAAGCCCGCGAACGGAAGGTGTCCGCGCTGACTTGTCCATGGCGCAGGAGGCGACTTCCGTTCATGATCCGAGCCACCGCGCCGTCCGTGCGGCGCTAAGATTGCATCGCAGGGGTCCGGGGCAATACGGAATGAGACCCGCTCTATTCCCGCGCACTGCAGGTGTGCGCGCTGCTTTCATTGCATTGCTTCCGGTCGCAGCGATTGCCGTTGCGGCCGCCATCACCGGAGGCAATGAGACATCGCGTGCCATGGCCGCCGCCGACTCGCTCGACACCCCCGCAGAGCTTGGCCGCGCGTTGTTCTTCGATCCTCGTCTGTCGAAGAACCGTTCGCAGGCGTGCGTGAGCTGCCATTCTCCGAACGTGGCATTCACCGACCCGCGTGTGATGGAAGGTGTCGGCGGCGCGGTGTCTCTGGGCGATAACGGCAAGTCGCTCGGCGACCGCAATGCACCCTCGCCCGCCTACGCGAGCCTCGCGCCCGAATTCCACATCGATGCCAGCGGCAAGCCTGTGGGCGGCCTCTTCCTTGACGGCCGGGCAAAGACGCTCGAGGAGCAAGCTGGCGGACCGCCACTCAACCCCATCGAGATGGGAATGCCCGATAAGGCGAGCGTGGTTGCCCGCCTGAAGGAGAAGCCGGAGTACGTCACCGCGTTCAACGCGCTGTTCGGCAGCAACGTTCTCGACGACAGCGAAAAGGGATACGCGGCGATGGAGAAGGCCGTCGCGGCCTTCGAGCGCACGCCTGAATTCTCGCCGTTCGATTCGAAATACGACCGCTATCTGCGGGGCGAAGCCAAGCTGACCGACCAGGAGGAGCTGGGCCGCGTCCTCTTTTTCTCCGACAAGTTCGCGAGCTGCAGCCAATGCCACAAGCTCAATTCGTTTGGCGGCTCGGAGAAGGAGCCTTTCACGAACTACCAGTATCACAACATCGGGACGCCCATTAATCGCGCGGTGCGCACCGCCAACGGCAGCGAGACCGGCCGCATCGATCACGGCCTGATTGCCAATCCCGCGGTTACGGACAAAGCCTTCGACGGCAAGTTCAAGGTACCGACGCTGCGCAACGTGGCCGTCACCGGGCCCTACATGCACAATGGCGTCTTCAGCGACCTGCGCACGGTCGTGCTCTTCTATGACAAGTACAACAACAAGGATCCGCGGCGGCAGGTCAACCCGGAGACCAAGGCGCCCTGGGATACGCCGGAGGTGCCGGAAAACATTTCGTTGAAGGAGCTCAAGTCGAGAAAGGCCCTCGATGACAAGCGCATCGATGCGATCGTCGCCTTTCTCAAGACGCTGACCGACAAGCGCTACGAGCCCCTGCTCAACAATTGAGAACCGGGGTATCGCCGAGGCTTGCAACGCAACTCCGAATATTGGCGCCAACAGCCTGTTAACCACGGCTTGCGTAAGGCAGAAGCGGCGCAACGATCGCGGACTAGAGTTTGCGCGCTCGAGTTAGTGCGCATATGCGGCTGCGGTCGGCCGAGGGACCGGCTCCAAAGCAAGGACAACTATTCTGGAAATCGGGGGACTGCCTGAAAGGGAGAGTCTCATGCCGACAAATCTGGTCGCCAGCGTTACCAAGATCCTCACACCTCAACTGCTGTCCCGTATCGCGTCCGCGTTTGGCATCGACCAAGCGGCCTTGGAAAAAGCCGTGGCCGCAACCGTGCCTGCGCTTCTTACGGCGTTCACCTCCCTTGTTGCAAAGCCGGGAGGCGCGGCAAAGCTCGGCGACGCCGTCGCACAGCAGCCGACCGATATCCTCACAAGCGTCGCCAACGTCATCGGCGCACCCGGTGCGAAAGGCCTGATGGATAGCGGTCTCAGCTCTCTCTCGTCGCTCTTGGGAGGCAGCACCGTATCCGCGCTCGCTGGCGCCGTGGGTAAGTACGCCGGTCTCGGCGAGGGTGGATCGAAAAGCCTCATGGGGCTGCTCGGTCCGATGGTGATGGGTGTGCTGGGGCAACAGCAGCGTGCAAACGGACTCGACGCCCAAGGCCTGAGTCAGGTGCTTCAATCGCAAAAAGGCAACATTGCCCGCGCTCTGCCGCCGGGCTTTGCCGATTATCTCAGCAGCGCCGGGATCCTCGATCGCACGGCAAGCCAGACGGTCAAAGATCCCGCCTGGCGCGCGCCGGCCGATCAATCGCCGCAATGGAACTGGGTCGTGCCGGTGCTCGGAGTGCTCGCAATCGGTGCCTTGGCCTGGTACCTGCTCGGCCGCAACCCGGCGCAAACCGTCGCCACGGTGCCGCCAGCCGCCGTCGAGGCCCCGAGGTCAACATCGGGCCCGACCACCTTCATCGTCAGGGCAGACAAGATAGGCAACTGGATCGGCAAACCGGTCTACAGCAGTGACAACAAGAAGATCGGCGAGATCATCGAGATCAAGCGCGATCCCGACGACAAGGTCACCGACATCTATGTCGATACCGGCACGTTCCTCGGCATGGGCGCCACACGCTACCGCATCACCTCCGATCAGGTTCAGGAGGTCAAGCCGGATGGTGTCGTGCTGACGCTCAAAGAGGTCGAGGCCAAGCCCATGCCGCAGGCGACCGAAAAACCGCAGCATTAGATTGGCCCTGCTACATGCCTCCGCGCGGACCTAACCCTCCGCGCGGATGGGCGAGTGTCGCGACGTCCTCAACCGACCCTGCGGTTTTGTCGGTTATTGATGAGGTCGTCGACGACGGCCGGATCGGCGAGCGTCGAGGTATCGCCCAGGCTCGCAAAATCATCCTCCGCAATCTTGCGTAGAATGCGCCGCATGATCTTGCCTGAGCGCGTCTTGGGCAGGCCCGGCGCAAACTGCATGAGGTCGGGCGAGGCGATCGGTCCGATCTCCTTGCGCACATGGGCGATCAGCTCCTTGTGCAGCGCCTCGCTCCATTCCTCGCCGGTGATGAGCGTGACGTAGCAGTAGATGCCCTGGCCTTTGAGATCGTGCGGGTAGCCGACGACGGCAGCCTCCGCGACCTTCGGATGCGAGACGAGCGCGCTTTCGACCTCGGCGGTGCCGAGCCGATGGCCCGAGACGTTGATCACGTCGTCGA
>CAXMLT010000564.1:0-1624 GCA_964194245.1 uncultured Hyphomicrobium sp. | reverse complement strand
GACACTATCCGTGTCACTGACACAAACGTCCGGAGCCCGGCTGCCGCTGCGCCCGTGCGCCGGCATCGTCCTGTTCAATGCCGAAGGCCGCGTCTGGCTCGGTCGCCGCTGCCCCAAGTGGGCTAGATACCCGCAGGACTACGTCGACGGCCACATCTGGCAGCTTCCGCAAGGCGGCATTTCCAAGGGCGAGCTGCCGCTCGCGGCGGCGTTCCGCGAGCTGCGCGAGGAGACGGGCGTATCGAGCGCCACGCTCATCGCCGAGTTTCCTGGCTGGCTCTCCTACGAGCTGCCGCACGATCTGCTGGGCGTCGCGCTCAAGGGCAAGTTCGCGGGCCAGAAGCTGCGCTGGTTCGCCATGCGCTTCACCGGCAACGACGACGAGATCGACATCGTGGCCAACGGTGCGGGCAAACCCGAGTTCGAAGACTGGCGGTGGGCGAGTCTGGAAGAGATGCCGCGGCTGGCGGTCACGTTCAAGCGGCCGGTATATGAGGCCGTGGCGGAACAGTTCGCCGAGTATGCTCAGCCCGTCGGCGGGCAAACCGCGGCTTTGATCGACGCCTGAGCGGTCAGCTCACCAAAATCATCGCTGGAGGAAATCAGGCGGCCTTCGCCTGCAGCCGCTTCAGCACGTCGATCAGCATCTCGGCCATGCGCTTGGACTGGTCGTCCTTGGCCTCGGCGAGTTCGGCTTCCGCGGTACGCAGTTCGGCTGAGAGCCGCGCCGCATCGAGCTCGTCGACGGCGACCGCGGTCTGCGCCAGCACGGTCAGGCGCTCGGGGTCCGCCTCGGCAACGCCCTTCTTGACGAAGATCCGCTGCTTGCCCTGCGCCAGCGTGATCTCGAGCACACCCGGCCTTAGCGTGGAAATGACCGGCGCATGCCCGGCGAGCACGGCGAAATCGCCTTCCGAGCCCGACACCACCACCTGCTCGGCGGCGGCCGACAGAAGCAGACGCTCAGGCGTCACCAGCTCGAAACTAAACGTCGCAGCCATTGTTCCTTACGCCTCGTCGTCATCAACGCCGTTGTCGCCGCCGGTCTTGGCGCGCACTTCTTCCACCGTCTGCTGCTGCTTGCCGCAGAACGGGCAGAAGAACATCGGGTGGTCGACCATCCCCGGCTCGTCCTCCTGCTCCAGATCGATGAGGCCGACGGACATGTAGAGCACGCCGTCGTCGCCCACCGTGAGCAGGGGCTCGAACTCCTCGCCGCTCATGGCGTCCTTCAGCTCAGCGCAGCATGAGCCGAAGCTCGTGCCGGCCACGCCCTTGCCTGTCTGCTCCCCAGCCATCTGGGTGTCCTTTCGTGGATGCGCCTCGCGGATGCACTCTCGATGCAGTTACGCCGCCTCGGCGAGCTTCTCCGCCTTGGCGATCGCTTCGTCGATTGTGCCTACCATGTAGAACGCCTGCTCGGGCAAATGATCGTAGTCGCCGTTGCAGAGGCCCTTGAAGCCCTTGATCGTGTCGGCAAGGCTGACGAGCTTGCCGGGCGAACCGGTGAACACCTCGGCGACGTGGAACGGCTGCGACAGGAAGCGCTCGATCTTGCGGGCGCGCGCCACGATCATCTTGTCGTCCTCGGACAGCTCGTCCATGCCGAGAATGGCGATGATGT
>CAXMLT010000563.1:0-2505 GCA_964194245.1 uncultured Hyphomicrobium sp. | reverse complement strand
CATATATAGCCTGCGTACGAGCTCCGCGGCGGCCGCGGCCCCGTTCCTGCAAATCCGGTATGGAGGGAGCGTGGACCTACGTGCCAACTCCCCGCTGCGGCAATGGATCAGTTGTGTCGAACGGAGAACTGGATTTGCTTTGGGATCAACACCATTTGAGCCGTTCGTGCCTGCGCCGAGGCGAAGAAGCTTGGCTCGGCGTAGACAAGGATTCGATGAAGTTGCTGCCCGTTCTGTATATCAACCTGGATCAGGATAAAGAACGGCGCGAACATATCCTGGAAACACTTGCCCAGGACGAAGATAATCTCCAACTGATCCGCGTTGTTGCTCTGGAACCACCTATCGCGCTTCCAGGCGCCGCGTTCGCCGACACGTTGTCAGTCGGCGAGATCGGTTGCTACGCGAGTCATATGAAGGCGTGGGATGCGCTGCTTGCCTCGCGCTCACCATTTGCGCTGGTGCTGGAGGACGATGCTCGGGTACCACCAAACCTCGCAGATCTCGTGCAGGAAATGATTGCCGTTCTGCCGAAGCACTGGGATCTGGTGCACCTTTACGATCGCGACGACTACCCTGCACGACCTTTAGGCGCGGTCGGCACCGAACACGAGCTCGTGCGCTACTCGCGCGTGCCAGGCGGTTGCGTCGCCTACCTCATCAGCCGTTCGGGCGCTCGCAAGCTGCGCCGACGGGAGCTGCGCCTGTGGCCGCTGGATACAGACTTCCGCCGCCCCTGGCACTTCGATCTTGATAGCTACGGCATTCGGCCCGCGCTGATAGATCACGACAACGACTTGACCTCGGCAATTCTCAAGAGAGGACCACGATCGCGCAGACGTCGCGGCATCGCGTTCTCAAGCCCTCTGCACTCATATCAGGGCGCGCGCTGGAACCTGCGCAAGCTCGGAATTGGCTGGTGGCTGTATTGTCTTGCGATCAATAGTTGGAGGCGTCTCGTGAAAGCGGCCGGCAAACTGGCGATGCGACTGGCCCACCCTCGTTGATCAGGCGAGGGAGGTTCTTGCTGTTGACGGTCGTCGTAAACCAAATAAAAGGCGGAGATTGAAATCGCGCGCAGCTCGAGGGGATAACGCCATGCTGGTCGTCACCACCAACGATCTGCCGGGCTACCGTGTGGTGAAGCACCTCGGCGTCGTGCGCGGGCTCACGGTGCGTTCCCGCTCTATCGTCGGCAACATCGGGGCCGCGATTCAGATCTTCTTCGGCGGCAACATCACTCTCTATACGCAGCTTGCCGAGCAGGCTCGCCAGGAGGCCTACGAGACCCTCATCGAGCATGCCCAGGCGATCGGTGCCAACGCCGTGCTCGCCATGCGCTATGACGCCAACGAGATCGCGGCGGCCGTTACCGAGGTTCTGGCTTACGGGACCGCGGTGGTGGTGGAAGAGGTGAAGTGACTCGGGGCTTGGGGCAGTCCGGCCACAAGCAAGTGACAAATCAAATTTCTTCAGCTAAGTATGCCGGCCCCGCGTGAGGCAGGCAGCCGCTTCGACGCGAAATAGGGGTGTAGCTCAATTGGCAGAGCGTCGGTCTCCAAAACCGAAGGTTGGGGGTTCGAGACCCTCCGCCCCTGCCAGGATTCGGCGGTCGCAACCGGCGCGAGGGCACGGGGGCGGCCTTAACTGGCGTGCGCGAGTGCGTCAGATTGTCGCGGTATGCCCGGGGAAGTCACTTTGATGGCCAAATACAATCCCATCGAGTTTATTCAGGAAGTTCGCCAGGAGACTTCCAAGGTCACATGGCCGACCTGGAAAGAGGTGTGGATCACCACCCTCATGGTTTTGGTGATGGTAACACTGGCATCGATGTTTTTCCTTCTCACGGACCAAGTCCTCGGTTGGCTCGTGCGATTGGTTTTGGGTGGGCCGCACTGAAGGCCGAGAGCGGAAGAAGAAGTGTCCACAAATCTCGCGCAACAGACGCGCCCCGAAAGAGCGGCAATGGCGAAGCGCTGGTACATCGTGCATGCCTACACGAACTTCGAGCGCAAGGTGGCGGATGCGATCCGCGAGCGTGCGAAGGCGGCTGGGCTCGAGAGCCTCTTTGAAGAGGTGCTGGTGCCGACCGAAGAGGTGATCGAGGTCAAGCGCGGGCGCAAGGTGCAGTCGGAGCGCAAGTTCCTCCCCGGCTACGTACTCGTCAAGATGGAGATGACGGACCCGGCGTTCCTCCTCATCAAGAACACGCCCAAGGTCACGGGCTTCCTCGGCGCCGAGAACAAGCCGATGCCCATCTCCGAGGATGAGGCGATGCGCATCCTTCACCAGGTGAAGGAAGGCGTGGAGCGGCCGAAGCCCTCGATCACGTTCGAGGTGGGCGAGCAGGTGAAGGTTGCGGACGGGCCGTTTGCCTCGTTCCAAGGCCACGTCGAAGAGGTCGACGAGGAGCGCTCGCGGCTCAAGGTGGCGGTATCGATCTTCGGTCGGCCGACGCCGGTGGAGCTCGAGTTCGCGCAGGTTGAAAAGGTGCCCGCTTAAGAG
>CAXMLT010000562.1:0-3110 GCA_964194245.1 uncultured Hyphomicrobium sp. | reverse complement strand
GGGTAAGACCGCGCTGGTCACCGGCTCGACCAGCGGCATCGGCCTCGGCATCGCGCGCGCCTTCGCGGCGTGCGGCATGAACGTCCTGCTCAACGGCTTTGGCGGACGCAACGCAATCGATCGCACCGTTGCCGAGCTGGCGGATACGTACAACGTCAAGACCGCATATTCCTCCGCTGACATGTCACGGCCAGACGACATCGCGCGCATGGTAGATTGGACCACGGAGACGTTCGGAGCGGTTGACGTGCTCGTCAACAACGCGGGCATCCAACACGTCGAAGCGGTCGAGACATTCCCGATCGAGAAGTGGAACGCAATCATCGCCATCAACCTGTCGGCGGCGTTCCACGCCATCCGCGTCGCGGTTGCCGGCATGAAGGCTCGCCGTTTCGGCCGCATCATCAACGTCGCCTCCGCGCACGCGCTCGTCGCCTCGCCGTTCAAGTCGGCCTACGTTTCGTCCAAGCACGGCATCGTCGGCTTGACCAAGACCGTAGCGCTAGAGACGGCCGAGTACGGCATCACTGTCAACGCCATCTGCCCGGGGTACGTGCTGACGCCGCTGGTTGAAAAGCAGATCCCCGAGACGGCCAAGGCGCGCGGCCTCACCGAGGAGCAGGTCATTCGTGACGTGCTGCTGCATGCGCAGCCGACGCGCCAGTTCGTCACCACCGAAGAGATCGGCGCGCTGGCCGTGCTCCTGTGCTCGAGCTCGGCCCGCTCGATCACCGGCGCGGCCATTCCGATCGAAGGCGGCTGGACGGCGCAGTAAGCCATCCCGATTGCACGCGCATGCAATTGCGGCGCCCGGTTGCGGCCGGAGCGCCGCTTTTCCGTGCACGCCGGCGTTGCCGCAGCGCCGGGCATAGCCGGGAGCTATGGATACGGTGGCCAAACGGCATTTCAAATCGAGTCCCCGGGACGGGCATCCTGCAGATAAGAGTGAAGGCTCCTTCGCTCTTGTTTCGAACCGCTTTTGCAAAGGATGCTCCCCATGACCCCGATGAAATTCACCCTCGCTCTCGGCGCGCTCGTCGCCGGCACGCTCTCGATCTCGGTTCCCGCCTCTGCCGGTTCGTGCCCCCCTGGCAAGGAGACGACGACCGACGGCCAAAAGCCGGGCGCGACCGCCCACAAGGACGTCAACGAACAGTTGCTCGGTGAGATCGATCTCTCAAAGGAAAAGATCGCCGTCCCCAATCATCACCTGCGCATGCGCCGCCTCGACATTGCTCCCGGCGGCGAGGTCGCCTGGCACAGCCACAGCGAGCGTCCAGCCCTGATCTACGTCGTGTCGGGCTCGATCACCGAGTACTCGAGCCACTGCCAGGTGCCGATCGAGCACAAGACGGGCGAGCTGTCGGTTGAGAAGGGCGGCCTGTCGCACTGGTGGAAGAACACAAGCAACCAACCGGTCGTGCTGATCTCGGCCGACATCGCCGCAGACCCCGCGGAGCACGGTATGTAAGCCTGCCGAACCCGGAGCGAGACGTCGCTTCCCTGACCGATTCCTCCACGGTTGGGGAACGGCGTCTCGCCCCCTCCGATCGCTTCAAGGGTGAGAACTCCCATGACAGAGGCTGCAAATCCTGCCGCCGATCCACGCGTAGACGAGCACCACGCCGTGGTGGATGGGACGGTCCGTTTCGTCGTGATCGCGACCATGGCTTTTCTCACAGTGGTCGATCTGTTCGCCGCACAGGCCCTGCTGCCGACGCTGGTGCACCGCTACGGCGTGTCGCCGTCGGCCATGGGCCTAGCCGTCAACGCCTGCACCTTCGGCATGGCGGCGGCGGCCCTCGCTGTTGCTGTGTTCAGCCGCCATATCGATCGCCGCACCGGCATTATCGCGAGCCTGGCCCTCCTCACCATCCCGACCGCGCTTCTGGCTCACGCGCCGAACCTCGCCGTGTTCGCCGCGTTGCGCGTCGTGCAGGGCGTATGCATGGCAACCGCGTTTAGCCTGACATTGGCGCATCTCGGCGAGCGCTACACGGCGACCGAGGCTGCCTCCGCATTCGCCGCCTACATCACGGGCAATGTGGCGAGCAATCTCATCGGCCGTCTGATCGCGGCGGGCGCAACCGAGCACTTCGGGCTTTCCGGCGCCTTCTACACCTTCGCCGCGCTGAACCTGCTGGGTGCGATGCTTGCCTATTTCGCCATACCCGCTCGGCGCGCCGCCGCCGCGCCCATGACCATGGATGCCGCCATGCAGAGTTGGCTAGCCCATCTCAAGCATCCGTCGCTGCGCGCCGGCTTTGGCGTCGGCTTCTGCATCCTCTTCGCCTTCATCGGCACCTTTACGTTCGTCAATTTCATCCTCGTCGCGCCACCCCTGTCGGTCGGCATGATGGAACTCGGCGTTATCTACTTCGTCTTCTTCCCCTCGATCCTGACCACGCCGCTCGCGGGCGCCGCGGCCGGCAAGCTCGGCACGCGTAACGCACTGCTCGCCGCGTTGGCCACCGCCGGCCTGGGCCTGCCGCTACTGCTGTCCCACTATCTGGCATGGGTGCTCGCGGGAATGGCTCTGGTGGCCGCGGGCACGTTCTTCGCCCAGGCGCTGGCGACCGGCTTCGTCAGCCACACGGCGATGCGCGACCGCAGCGCGGCAAGCGGCATGTACCTCGCCAGCTATTTCATCGGCGGTCTCGTCGGCACCGCGGTGCTCGGGCAGATCTTCGATCGTCTGGGCTGGCCGGCGACGGTTGCCGGCATCGGGCTCGCCCTGGCGCTGGCGGCTTTCCTCAGCCTGCAGCTGCACACAGCGCAGACGGCCGCCTAGCGGAAAACCTGCCACCCGCAAAGAATGAGACCGAGCCTCTCCGCGTGGCGTACCCCGTCAACGGCGAGAGCGAGCGTAATGCCAAGGAGGGATGCATGGCGGGGCGCGGCAATAGCGGGCGCCCCTTCACCGGAGCCGGCATGATTGCCCCGCGAATCTCAAAACGCAAAGGCCCCTGGATTGCGCCAGAGACCCCTGATTTGGGAGGGTGAGCGTTTTACTTGGACTTTGCCTGCATGTCGGCGATGATCTGGTCCCAGACGCCGTGCGGCGAGAAGTCGTCGCCGGCCTTGCAGGAGTTGTAGGCGTCGAGCGGCTT